>DATEOO010000293.1:0-3416 GCA_035274085.1 Candidatus Nitrosocosmicus sp. | reverse complement strand
TGATGGATCAGCGAATATGGAGGGTATAAGATGTTTGTATGTTACCCCACAGCGCTCACTCAATAACGATGTTTTTAGAAGAATCATAAAGTATGCTGCTTCCGAAAATTTGAAGGTCGAAATAAGGCATGGCGATACATCATACACTAAGCGTAAAAAAATTTACCAAGATCCGCCTGATATACTGATTACAACTCCAGAATCATTGTCAATTATGTTAGTTAATGAAAAGATGGGTCATTTATTGAAAACTGTAAAATGGGTTATTATTGATGAAATTCATGAGATCGTATCATCCAAACGAGGGTCAAACCTATCATTATGCCTGGAACGCCTGACTTTTTTTTCTGCTAGCTTTTGTAGAATTGGTATTTCAGCTACTGTTGGAAATCACTCTGAAACAGCTCGTTTTTTGGTAGGAAAAGATAAAAAATGTGCAATATTAGTGGACAAAACACTGAGAAAATATGATATTGAACTTAAGCATATAGATGGATCAATTAAAGAAGTTTCTACTTTTATTTTAGACTATGTGTCCAAAACTCACTCAGACTCTTCTGTTTTGTTATTTACCAATACCCGAGATGAATCCGAATTTATGGGTACTGTTTTGAAAAACAAATGTAGTTTACAGGTTCAAATACATCATGGTTCGCTATCAAGAGATGCTCGAGAAGAAACTGAAAAATTTTTGAGGACAGGTATCGCTGGAATTATTGTTTGTACATCTTCTCTTGAATTGGGTTTGGATATAGGATCAATTGATCTTGTAATACATTATGGATCCCCAAGGCAAGTTTCAAAATTAATTCAAAGAATTGGACGTAGTAGGCATACTCGGAGATCATCGGCCAAGGGGTTGATAATTACAAATAATTACGATGATTTTTTAGAATCATTAAGCATAATCCAAAGAGTTAGAAGAGGATCCATTGAGGATCAAATTCCACACGATTGCCCACTTGATGTGCTAGGACATAATATCGTCGGAATGACCTTGCAAACTAGAGAAAAGTTGAATTTGGAAAAATTATATGGTATCTTTACATCTGCTCACTTGTTCAGATCTTTATCATATTTTGACTTCATGGATTGCGTGAATATACTCCTAAATAGCTTTCTAATCCGTTTAGATGTGGAAAAAAAATATGTTACTAGAACTGGCAAGTCTTATCGGTACTATTATGAAAATGTTTCCACAATACCACACATTGTAAAGTTTGATGTAATCGATTCGATATCAAAAAAGAGAATAGGTACATTGGATCAACAATTTGTAGGGGATTACGGCGAAAAAGGTAATGTATTTGTACTAAAAGGCTCACAGTGGAGAATATTAGTAATAGATGAGGGAAAATTTCAAGTTCATGTTGAACCCCTAAGCGGTGCTCCAATCAATGTCCCATACTGGGTAGGAGAAATGATACCAGTAGATTGTGAAACTGCTTTGATTGTAGGCAAACTGAGAAAAAAAATCGGGTTAGGGATTTCCCAAAAAAGTGATATTAGTTTCTCTAATATGGATCCAAAAATATTAGCCAATATATCCAGAAATATGAAATCATTGGATGTAATTCCAGATGCATCAAATGTAGTCTTTGAGACGATACCTACAGAAAGTATTGTAGTAATCCATAGTACCCTTGGCTCAAAAGTCAATAACACCTTAGGATCATTATTGTCTACATTTCTTTCATCAAAGACTGGTTATATAATTGAAAGTCGATCGGATCCATATAGAATATTATTAAGTTCTTCAAATATTCGATTCAGAAAAAATCAGATTTTCTCGTTGTTTGATGATGAATTTGATGTGGAATCAGTACTAATAGCTTCTTTTAGTGGCACATATAACATCAATTGGAAAGTATGGGGTGTAGCAAAGCGATTTGGAATTATAAGAAAAGAGTCTATTTATGACAAGAGGATAGCACGCATGCTTTACGATAGATATTATAAGACCTCTCTTAGTAAGGAATCAATTAGAGAATTAATCCACGATAAGTATGATGTAAAAAAGACATCACAGGCAATTAGAGACATAAAATCTGGAGCCATCAAATTGCACTGGATAGATACCCATGAATTTTCCGGACTCTCCCAACCTATCCTGTCACGTTCTAAGAAATCAATCTCTGCCCCACTAGGCATAGAAAATGGGATATTAGAATTGGTAAAGGAACGTTTGACCACAACCAAGCATAAGTTAATTTGTATGAGATGTGGTAAATGGGAAAGGATATTTGAAACTAAGGATATCCCAGTCAAATTGGCTTGTCCATTCTGCAAATCCAAATTGGTTGCAGCAACTTTTTGGAAGGATGACAATTTGGGTCCCATCATTGGTAGAAGAATTACAGGTACTCCACTCTCAAAAGATGAAGAACATAAATTTGACAGGGCCTGGAAAATAGCTTCTTTGATAAATAATTTTGGAAAAATGGCTGTTTTTGTGTTATCGGGTCATGGGATTGGAGCTGATACTTGTGCTAGGATATTACGTAACTATACCGATGATGAAAATTTGCTTAAAACCATCTATGAAGCTGAAAAACAGTATGTAATGACTAGAGGGTTTTGGGACAATTGATAAATTTTGTTCTTTTATAGGATCATTATCCAATAGTGATTCAACTTGCATGGATTAACTTATTTTCATAATATTTGAATAAGGCCTGAGAGACAACTCGATATTACCTTCTTTACCACTTGCTGCATTTACTGCTAAAATTCTTATTCTTTCACCTATCTGAAGGTCACTCACTAAATTGCTACTCTCTCTCCACCCAACTAATCTAATTTCCCCCGTATCGTCACCCACTATTGTATCTGCTACTGGCACTATTTCCCCACTCTTAGTATTCACGTCCATCTTATTTGGATTCTGAAGAACTATAACCTCTACTACGTATGGCTTGTTCATGCTATCTATATCTATTATTTTGCTTTCATATTGTCCGGTTGTGGGGATATTTTTGTCTTCCTTCAAAATCTGTACATAGGAATCTTGATCAGTTATTTCGATTGTATTTCCAAGAACTCTATTTGGATAACATTCAATTATCTGATCAGTTTCGATTTGAATATCAAAGAGTTTGGTATCTATTAATAATAAGTATGACTTGCCATCTTTATCTATTGCCATACCGCGCATTTTCTTCTCTGTTGGATTGAGCCTTGCAGATATAATCCTTAATGTATAGCTTTCCTCAGGTTCTATTTGTTCTACAAATTCAAATCCTGTGCCCTCGTCACCATGTATTTCTAGATCACCATTACTAAAATTCGGATTTCCTATTTTTGTCTTGACACCAATCAATTTAATTTTTGAACCAGCCGTCAAAGACTTGGGTATCTTCTCATCATTAATATTCCATATGATCGATCGGATCTTCCTCGTGCTGTTATCATTTGAC
>DATEOO010000292.1:0-4602 GCA_035274085.1 Candidatus Nitrosocosmicus sp. | reverse complement strand
TTTCCTTCCTTATTCCCTTATATGAACAACTTACATAACTCTTTGGCATATCCTGTTTCCTTTACCCTTGTTAATTTGTGCTTAACCGAAAGTTTTATTATGTTACCAAATTAGGGGTTTAAAAAGGACTAGGCGATGTGAGGATAGAGTTAAATAGCAATAATAATCAGGAACTAATACATAGTAACACTATTCTAATAATAATTTAACAATAAATGAAAGTTGCATTATCCTGAGTCGACACACGTTAGAGTAAAGTTCTACTTGTTCATCGATATTTAACAGTAAGAAAAAGTATTTTGATTTATTTAGTGCGAATGTAAAGTTATCTTTATTTGTCCAATAGATTTCTACAAGAACTTTTGCAGCCGAAATATTGGGGATGATTGTTATACCCATTGATATGAAAATATCATTTCAAACTGGAGCCACAATTATTACAATATGATGAGTTATCAGGATACAGAAATCCACATTTAGAACACGATTCTCGTCCATCATAAATTTTTTTGTGCAAAAATCGAATTTCATTTGTTAAAGAATCAATTTCGGATTCATGTATATCCTCAAGAATATCAATTCTATCCTTTATGGATTTTTTTAAATCATGTGCAACAGCCTTCTTGCTTATTCTTCTTTGAACGACAGTTGCACCGAAACTAGAAATAAAACCCAAAATAGTTGTAAGACCCACAATTATCAGCATTGTGGAAATTATACGACCTTCTGTTGTAGTGGGCACGACATCGCCAAACCCTGAAATAGTAATTGTAGTTGTCGAAAACCATAAGGCATCACCGAAATTCTTTATAGTGCTGTTTGGATTTTCTTCCTCCACTACCAACATTCCTACTGCTCCAAAAATAATAGAAACGACTAGTAGGATTACAAGATAAACGAAACCACTTGCCTTTAAAATTTTAGCCATTTTGAATAAATTGAATAGTCTAAGTAGCCGAAGTAGTCTGAAAATACTCATTATTCTTAATGCTCTAAGTAGCGCTGCAACAGATGCTTCATATTCGATAAAACTGAAAAATATTAATGGTAATAATGCAGGTATTTCATAAAAATGTTGAAGTAAGAACTTTTTCTTATTTTTGGATTCTTTCAATCTGTCACAATAATCATTTATCAAAACGATAGTGACTCCAAGATCAAATAAGTAAATGGTAGCGACTTGGTAATCTGAAAGAACACTCACATAAAGGATAATTGAAACTACTACGGAAATGATAGCGATTGCAGAAATTATGATTTCTCTTTCAACCACGCGGCTGAATTTAGTTGTACTTAAAGATGATTGACTTGTCCTAGGCAATATTTAATGATATAAGATTAGATGATCCCTTACTTTTATAATACCTAATCAAATTCTCTATGATCCAATGCTTTTTGTCATGCTTTAAGATCAATTTTCTAAAATAAATAACACCAATTTCTGATAGCGAATCTGAAAAATACTTGATATGGTCGATTTTTTTGTATTATTGAAATATTAAACTACTTGGTTCTTTTATTTTAATAGAGTTATGCTATCCCTTGAATATAACCGGGAGCATCTGGTCCTCGGAAAGTCTGGCATACAGGTCTTAATCTATTACTATCTGATGCATAATTCTATTTTTCTAATTTGAGTATACGCTAGCCTGTTCTAATTGTGTCATAATACAATACTATTACCAACTAATAGAATATTCTTCAACCATTTTGTCTAATTCATAAATTAGATAATGTTTGGCGCTAACTGAGTTAGCTCTTCCTGCAAGTATTTCTGCTCCCCGTTCTTTCAATCCCGACCTACAAAGTATATTATAGTGAAATTTTCTCAAGTCCATAAAGGAACTTTCATTATCTGTATAGTTCTTTACAAACGAATGGGCTATCTTTCGTTGTTCATAATTTGCTTTATCTAAATTTCTAAATTCTTTCCATATAATTGTAGAAACTATAGAAAAATAGCTATGTTTTTGTCCAACAGATCTATTTAACACAATGACTGAATATCCGTTTTCTTTATCAATTATATGTAAATTTGGGCAGTTACAACCAGATAAATTATTACAAATTGGAGTATCATGTACATATGTAATTTCTTCCCCCCGCAAACCAGAAAATAATGCAAACTTGATCAAAATTCCAATATCACCATCAATTTGTAATATTTTTTTGATCTGCTTTTTGATATAATTATCATCGCTAATCCATATTCTATCATGAATCTTCATTTTTCGATTTAATTCATATCTTTCAATGATTTCTTGAATGAGTAGCTTCAATTCAGGATTATGAAATTTCCTATCATAATATTCCCCAAATCTCCTCATTGCATCGCATATCCAGGCTCTTTTATGCCCTGATTCAGCCCTTATCAAATCAGGCTTTGTAAAAAATATCTCCACATATCTTTCAAAATACCTAACCAAGTCCTTAGCGTGTTTGGGATAAGCATATCTTTTAGACAAATCAGTTAACAATTCCCCTGACTTTACATTTCTATAGAAAGTTGGGTTAAATTCTCCAGTTAGTGGATCTTTTATACCTCTATCCCTAATTCTTTCAATGAGATTTTTAACTTGTTCGTTATTTTCATGTTTAGGATATTCTCCTTTAATCCAGGCATGAACAAATTCATTCAACGTTTTATAACCATTAAATTCCAGTTTTTGATTTAAAAGAAACAAATCCTCTTCCTTTACTCTTATACCTACAGTCTTCCATTTCGATTCTTTAGTAAAAGATATTTGTTGATCCAGAATATGCTATAGAGATTACCAGAGTAAATACTTTGTTAACAGTTTTACGAGCGTTTGTTAATAAATTCTCTCCAATTGTTGACAAATCTGTGCATATTATTTAGATTGTTAACAAATTTGTTAATAAATCAACTCTATCATTCTAGAGATTCCCAAGCTCGGGATCAAGGGAGCAAACTTCCCGCACGAAAATACGTAAAACTTCAAAAGAATTTCTGACTCAAGAAGAAAAGAGTGCGAAGTGCGGGATTTGAACCCGCGATCCCGAGCTTGGGAAGCTCGTACCTTAACCAGGCTGGGCCAACCTCGCTTGAAATAAAATTAACCAACCGGTATTAATAACTTAATGCTGTGCTACTGCTACTTACAACTATTCCATATTTTCCCTTTTCTAAAGGCAATTTTTCTAGCAGAGCTAATATCACGGATTCCACCTCGGTTTTTTTCCGTACCTTGTCTGATAGAGGTTCCATATTCATCTACAATTTCAATAATTACCTCGTCTTTGAAATACGATTTTAAAAGTCCAGCAATCTGGTGAGATAATGCCAAGCTTCCATCACCAATTCTAACTATTTTGATTGGAGACTCAATTGATGATAAAATAAAACTGATTTTTTCAACTGTAGAATTAACCGAAGTCAAAATTATTCTATCTAATTCAAAATGGCAATACAGTATAGAAACACCTATCCTTTTTCCAGGATCTACCCCAATTATTAATTGTTCTTTAGCGGGACCAAAATAACCAATGCAATTATGTAAAATTTTTGCTTTTATAGAAAGTGGAAATTCTTCTAATTGTGTATCCAAATACATGTTATCTCTATTTACGATTTTGGATTCATCGATGGTTGTGATTATAACTTTTCCAGTTGATTGGGCCGCTTCTTCTGGAGATAGAGACAAGAAGCGTAAATCAAGTGATTTTAAAACATTTGTTATTTTATAATAGGAACGTCCTGATACTGTCGCAACAATAACTGGTGGACAACTTGTTAAGTTGAACATTTCTATTGCTACTTTAGCGTGCTGTTACAAGCCTATTAAATATTACGTATAATTTTATTGGACTTTTATTGCAATAAGTACACAATTTCAAGAATTTAAATTCAACCCAACTGTAATCACATTTGGACTTTATAATTTCTAAACACAGATATTAATGGGACTAGATTTTAATAAAAAATATTTTTATGTGCAATGTCTTTAGATTAATCAATTAAATATCGTAATGGGCATTATATTTCTAAATAATTATTAGTTCTAAAATCATATTATGATCAAAATTTTGAGTCTTTTCATAATCCCAGATAAATATAAAAAAGAAAGTTGTGCTAAACTGTCAAATTAAGTATTGCTTGTGCGATATCACCTTTTGTGTCTGTCAAAGCAACGATCGCTTTTTCTTTTGAGACATTTGCCTGTTGCATAACTAAAACAATATCTTCTTCCTTAAAGGAAGGAACATCCCTGTTGGTTTCTTCTATATCGGTAGCAATAACCTGAAAAATAGTACTATCTTTGCCTTTCATTTCAACAACTTGTGGTTTTTTAAGAAATATTTCTTTCATATCGGTTCTTATAATAACTTCCTCCACAGAACCTAAATCTTTCATGTCTAAACCCATCCGGTCAAGCATTCTGCGCATATCTCTATTGCCCGATCGCATCATAGAAATCACTAAGTACTTCTGCTTTTTATTCCTTCTCTAATTTTTATTCCTATGCCACGAATAAGCGATCCCATATTATTATCAGCAATATCATCTAATGACTGTAAAAAATATGAAAACGGCAACAAAGATCGACCCACAGCTAGAACAGATTGATTTTTGTCTATTAC
>DATEOO010000291.1:0-4172 GCA_035274085.1 Candidatus Nitrosocosmicus sp. | reverse complement strand
TCATACCTTTGAAGAATTTCTAAAACTAGTCAACCCAACTTTAGATTGGAAACACGAATACTTGAGTTTGGAAATAATATACAAGAAATTCACTAATTTAGTTAAAGAATCCTCTGAAAACAAAATCGAGTCTTATGAAATAATGGCATTATTATGCGATCTATCTCCTAATTTGAAAATTATCGAAAATACAAAAAGGATTCTAGAAGGAATAGGAGCAAGTAAAGAGGTTATTGCTAGGATGGATACCTTTTTAGAGTCAAATTGGTATTTGAATTATCTCATAAAAGAAGATCCGTACAATGTTGATCGATTTAACTATCTCATATTGGATTCTAATAGAACGGGTGCAAAAGAGTATGGTTTTGTAGATGTAGGGAGAATTGTTCAAAATTTATACTATCTAAAAGAAGATAAAATTGTAACTGTTTCAACCCAAGCCAGAGAGGCAGCATTAAGATTCTTTGAGGCCTATGCCCAAATGCACCGGTCAATTTACTTGCATAAAATATCTCAAGGTGCTGATGTCCATTTGTCTTATTTGATGAAGGAGGCTGCAAAAGAATCTAGCTCAGCATTTCAAAAACTATCTAATCCAGATATGGAATCTATATTAGAATTATCTGATGACGTCTTGATACATGAATTAACAAAAGTAAAAAATGAAAAAACAAGAAAGCTTGTAGACGATTACTTGAATAGAAATATTTTATCACTAGTTCACGAGTTTGATCTGAGTGATAATAACAGGATTACAAGGATCATGGATTCCAAGGGATCAAAGGGATTACAAGATGAGATTAGAAAGGAAGCAGGCTTGCCTGATGATGGTGTGGTATTGGTAATAAATATTACAAGCAAGAAGGTAACAAAACCACCTGTAGATGAAACTACCTTGAAAAGACTAATGTTTTATAATACTAAATCTAAAAAATTAGAACCCATGGATCTCGATTTTATAAGACAGTTTTATCCTAACAAAAAGTATAGAATTTTCACCGAAAAAGGACACAAGGAAAAAATCAAGAGCATTATTTCAGCTTGGATAGATACAAACACATGAGATTTTTTCCCTGATTTGGCAAATATTTTGGATACCAAAAATATGAAGCCTCGCTAGTAGAAATATCTACATAAACTTACTAATTTTATAAAGATTGGACAAATAATAATGAAAAAATTAAAATGAATTGATTAAAAGCAATAGATAATTACCCTTAATCAAAACTAAAATCTATTCCACTGTCTCTTATGGTGTCCTCTACAGAGTCCATTATATTGCCACCGTCATTATCATTATTGTTGTCATCATTATTGTTGTCATCGTCATTCCTGTTACTATTGTCATCATTATTGTTGTCATCATTATTGTTGTCATCATTATTGTTGTCATCGTCATTCCTGTTACTATTGTCATCATTAGTGGTAGCAACATCTGAAGAATCATCAGTTGTTGGGACGCTTGTACCAGTAGTAGATGCACTCACCTGTCCTGGACTACTTCCTGCTATCTTACAACAGATTGGGCCATTACCTGTATCTTGATTAAATTGTTGAATTTGTGCAAAAGGCTGTAATCCGCCTGATAATGATGCCTGACTCACATTACCACTATTTGTTGAATTTGAAGACTCTAACATCATGTTGTAGCTAGATAACTGTGCTTGTGTAAAGTTGGAAGCTGTAACATTTACAGAGTAATAAGCTTGTAATTTGTTAGAACCATCTAAACAAAGGATTTTAGATGTTATTTTGTTGCTTCCTTCATTGATATTTGTATAATTACTAGATAAAGTATATTGCCAGTTAGAATAATCATTTTCTCCTTGACTGCCTGTAGGTTTAACACTTTGATAGGGTTTTACATTATTTACGATTACAGAAACATCACAATCTGAAGTTGCATTATCTTTTGAAACTCCTTTAATTACTAGTGAATTATTTGAATTTAACGGGACTAGATCTCCTTTATCTGGGGAAATTATCTTTACTCCGCCTGTAAGCTTTGTAATATTTGATGCTGTGCTAGAGGTGATGAGAACAGATGCGTTTGTGTTTGTAGTACTTGACGATGTATTTTGCTGTGCTAATACTTGGATGTTTGCATTATAATCGATGTTTGATAATAATAATACTATCAATAGTCCTGCAAAAATAATACCAAGTCTTTTTACCATAATTGATTTTGCTATTTATATATATATTAAAGTTTGAATAGATTTTTCTATATGATAAAACCAGTTATATCTTCCTGTTAGATTCTTTTGTTATTTGTTGGATATACACTTAAAGTGAGGTCTGATTATAAAGAGACGTCTCTAATAGCACTAACCGTGCAAGACTAGGATTATTCTTTTAATCCAAATCCGCCATGTTCCTATAAATTGAATTATTACCTTTCTATAATCAGTCCCAATCGTTAGACTCAAGTCACTTCCTACAGCTATTGGAAAAATTAAGTCTTCTTATGGTGGTGATTTCTCGGGAAATTTCAGATTTCGACAATCTCAGTGTGAATTTGAATAAACTGGAATTGATAAGTTAACATATAATCAAAGGGATCTTTAAAAATTCATTTCATATACACTTATTGTTTCTTTGTGCCTTTAGAAATCGCTGCTCAATTATTTAACTTAAAGGGTAGAAACATGGTATGATCAGGAATGGATAAAAAATCCGCATAGTCCAGTTTTTACTCTTGCATCTTCATAAATAATAATGTATTAAACTCTCTGTCCAAAGGTTTCACTATTAGAGATTGAATTAGCCTTTATTTCCACAGCACAATTATCATTTAATTTCTGTGCAAGATCCTAGAAGGGGTATGCCTTAAATTGGATATGTAAATTGTAAACAAAATTAGATAAGTCCATGATATTTGATATTGAGAATTATAATAGGTAATAATTGGGTAATAACTGGGCTGTTTGCCCTTTGATGCAGTGTTTAACGTAAACCGGTGAGAAGTACTAGTTTGAGGTAACACCAATATTATATATTAAATGTAATCAATGGCGGATAATCGGCAATTCCTATTCTAGAGTTATTTATAGCTAAACCTTTTCACCCTTGATAAAGCCATACTATATGAAGTATCAATTCCGTATACATCAGCGATAGCAGCTAGAAATCAGGAAATTCCAATTAATTTTATAGGAGTTAATGATAAATTCACGTTATCCAAAACAACGTATTATCGAATAAGGCTACATTTTCCTATGCAGAGTAAAGCCATTCCAACTATTATCACATTCAATAACAATCTAATAAAACAATTAGATTAAATATTTCTAGAATTATATCTATGAAAATGACTGATGATGACAAAGAATTTATCTTTAACATTCTTACTCGATGGTTGAGGGATTCTAATTTTTTAATCAGCGAAGAAAGGTTAACAGTTGTTACGTCAGAATTTTATGTCAAGGCAAGTCTCCAGTCAGATCTTGAACATTATGTTGAAATAATATCCTCTCATGGCATTGATACACATTTTATACTAAGGATCAGATTAAAATTATCTGAAAAACAACTAGCAATTTATGATAATATCCCGTTCAGGGAAAACCATAACCTTGATGACAAAATGAACGCCATAATTTTTCCCCAACGCCAAACTTTCAATATTAGAGATAAATCGGCCTTCTTGGAGAAAGCGATCTCAATAGATCCAAAATCAATAGATGCTAAACAAGAGCTCCTTCAGAACGTTTCAAAGCTAGTAGAATCAGCAAATAAATTAGAGATTTGGTTTAATGAACTGGTTTCCGATCAAATGAGATAGAATATAAATATCCAACGTTTGCTTGAATCAACGTATAGGATGTCTCTTTACTACCAAGATCATTTGCAATATGAGATTTCAAATCAAGCAATGATACTTTGATTAAATTCCTATGCCTTCTTTTATATAAAATAGAGGGAAATTGAATTTCCTAACCTTTTTTTGGATAAGCTTATTGTTCTCTAATCAATTTGATGAGATACTATTAATCCAATAGATCTAATGGATCATCCATTAAGTCAGTTTCTGGATCTAACGCGTACTCGTCTCCCAAATTGCATTTCAAGTCGGTGCAGAGCAGGGGTTCGGATTCATCCTCAGTTGTACTTGAGGTGGTGTACGATGCGGTATTAGAGTGGCTATTATACTGTTCATGACAAGATATATT
>DATEOO010000290.1:0-13720 GCA_035274085.1 Candidatus Nitrosocosmicus sp. | reverse complement strand
CATACAAGAAGAAAATCAAGATATTACTATAGTCGAAGCTTCCACTGATTCATTATTAGCAGGTCATCCAGCTTATAAATTGGTAACAAGAAGCTATTCTGGTAATAATACAATTGATACTGTTGAATATGGTATTATACGCGACAATAAACTATATTCAGTAAGCTACGAGGTAAATACTTCTGATTATCAAAATTCTCTCCCAATAGCAAACAAAATGATTTATTCATTTAAGATTGATTCTGATAAATTGTCTGAATCTCTAAAACAATTGATTACCAATTCAACAGGACTGACCATGCTTAAAGAAAAAGTGCCTTTGCTAAAAGGGATTCTATCTTCTTTGAATTTAAGTAATTTTGCTGATAATTCCTCAGAGTTGTTTAGTAAGACGAAACTAAATAACTCGACTAAAAATATTCTAGAAAATCTTATCAATTCGTCTTCTGGAAATATGCTAAACATATCTTCTATAATGAAATCTATTCCAGCTATTAATCTACAGACTATCTGTGGCATCAAACTTCTGTCAGAACTATGTGGTGGAGGACCCTTTTCTAATCCGTCTTTTAATCTAGGCAATTCTTTGCCAAATAATGAGCGTTCCATTTCAGGTCTTTTCAATTTGCTTAATTTTTCAAAGAATCCAAAAGGTGAATTTAACCTCTCAGAATTAAAGGAGTTATTGGGTCCATTCGCAATGCTTGCATCTCCTTCTTTTCCTTCTTCTAATTCACCATTGTCTTCCCTAGGCTCGTCATCCTCTCCATCCTCATTTAGCGATTTGCCATTTTCTTCTTTTTTTCCAGCCAATGATTCTGATATCTCTCTTTTAAATCAAATGTTATCAAGAGAGGGTAACAATGGTACTACCTTGAATAATAACACAAATTTCAACCCCTTTGAAGCATTATTTGGTGGTAGCAATAATAGTAGTAGTAGTGGCGGAGAACGAAATGAAACTGGTACTGGATTTGGTTTTTTTAATGATAGTTCTCTTGGAAATCACTCTTCGAGTTCCTCTCTAATGCCTTTCCTGCAAAGTAACGAAACAGTAGACATTTTAAAATTGTTAGAACTCTTGCAGGGTAAAGGTGCTGGTGGTGATAGTAACGGCGGTACTTAACAAATTTTTTTTATCTAGTAGCCTAAATCCTCAAAAATCTTGCTTTACTAATGTATTAATAAAAAGAAAGGTTAGCAAGCCTGACTATTTTCTAATCAATTTCTTTTTGTTTGATAAATAGTCATTAATGAGGACCCTGTCAATTTCTTTCGGATTAATATATATTGATTTTCCGTCAACCGATTTAGCCAATTCGTTGACAAAGTCTAGTAGAGCATCCTCCTCACTAACCATTATTGTATCAAGATCTATGCCATCTTTTTTTATTTTCTTTGCTTCTTTGATCGTCTGTTCTCCGATATACTGATCAATCTGCCTATACCTATAGCACAAATAGACGGTCTGCTTTTCATGAATATCAAACTTTATTCTATTATTTTCTGAATTCTGGGAGCCTATTAGACTCTTGTCTGGAAAATAAAAATGCGAATAAGGTCTTTGTTTCATAATCTTGTCTTTCTCGTTTTTGCTATCTATAAAACATGCACTTGGATGGCCGTCGGTTATCATTACAATCCTTTTGTTTTTAGCACCATCTTTCTTCAAAATTCTTTTTGCAAATCTATATGCTGCTTGGTAATTGGTATAGTGTAGGAAATCCGCATTAGGTTCAAATGTTCTTAAAAAAGGAATGTCCATTGGATTAACTTTGGACGCTATGGATCCAAAACCAATCGTATGAATAGAATCTAGGGGGAAAAATTTCTTGTTTAATATAAACAAACTCCACAATGCACGTTTTGAAGCCTCTATCCTGCTAAGATCATTATACATTGAAGAATATTTCATAGTTGAGCTCAAGTCTATGCAATATACAGTAGCGACCTGAATTTCTTCTAAGGTATCGTAAATTTCTATATCTTCATAGGAGATATCCAAGGGAAACTCAATTCTATTATTATCGAGATCATTATAGCCTAAGCGATGGTGATCTTGATAGTATCTTTCTACAAAGTTTCTTATAGTCGAGTTTATATTAACGTTGGAAATCTCATTTCCGTACTCATATTTTTTGGAGGTTTCTTGGACCATGCTTCCATATCCAGCGAACTTTGTTTCATGCATTCCTATTTTGTCTGCCTTGAAGGACTTTATGATCTCTGTAAGTATCTGTTGACCTATTTTTAGAAATCCTTTTTTGTTTAACCATTTGTCTGAATCAACCAAATAACCTTTCTTAATCAATTCAGTAACAATCGGAAGATTGTTGTTGCCTGTTAAAGTATCTTCATTAAAATTAAATTTGAGTCTATAGTTTTTATGACTAATACTGGTGACTGCGCCTGAAATCTCATCCTGGCCCTTTAAATAATTTGCACTATCAGATTTCTTGTTATTGTATTCTTGATTCGAATGAGTAGATTTACGAGATCTGGATAGATACTCTTGATCATTTGTATTTTCATCTGAAATCTTTCTCTTTTGTAGTTCATTAAAATAATCTTGCAGATAGGATTCCAGTTCTTGAAGAGTAGGAGGATTATCTTTGATGGCTTTATTGCCTATTGCCTTTAATATATCTGGAAAAAATTGTCTTAAAAGGTTGTTTCTTGCTCGAATTTTTTCCACGTCAAAAGATGATTGTTGTTGTTGTCCTTGTTGGGCGTTATGACTCTGATTTTCTCTGATTTTTTTACTTTTGCTGATGTGATCCTCATTTTCTTCCCCATCATTTGCGAGGGGCTTTGAAAAATAAATAGTTCTTTTCACATGGACGATAATATTTTTTTGGCTCAATTGATCCTTTTCTCGATTGCTTTGGATATGGACCTCAGCATTATTATTATTATTGTTACTAGTATCAGGTCTAAGTTTGTTACTATTTAACTTGTCATCTGACCCTTTCAATTTAATTATTCTCTAATTTCAAATCTATCTTCCCTTTTATCCAGTATTGGCGGAGAACTAAACCTTAAATATTCAAACAGTAATTCAGATGAAGTTGCCAATAGTTCTTCGTTTTTGTATTCCTTACCGTTCCAAAAGCCTTCGAACCGAATATATTGAAGATTCCTGTCAATATCATTTTGATGGGCCTTTTGAACAAAGTAATCTTGTTCTTGTCTTATTTTATCAATTACACCTTTTAATGTATTTGATATCACCGGAAGACGTCTCAACTGATCTGTATATAAGAACGAAGTAGCCCTTGACTCGTTTGTTAAATTTGTTCCCTCTGACACATATACCGATTGAGCTGATGCTTGTTGTTGATATTGATTTTGAACTACTACAAATGACTTGTTCTTAAGCTCATTTTTAATTGATATTAGGTCTTGGGGCTTGAAAAATTCGTTAAAAAAATGCAAGCATGTCTCTTGAATTACCTCATTGATTACATTATCTAGAAATATTGTCTTATTTTCTGTTGTATCTTCTATTTCATCAAGTTCAAACTTTGAAGATTGGAATATACATTGTAAATCTGAGAATCTTGGAATTGTTTTAGCATTGTTTACTAAAGAACGAACCCTCTCCACTTCGCCGATCATTGCTTCAAGGGAATGTATTGTTGACCGGACACTGACTCCTCTATCACTATTGATATCAGGATGATTTCTAATCCTTTGGAAAATTCTAGTTATTGTTTTTAACATGAATACTGGCAAAAAAGTTTGGTCTCTGTTTAACATATCCATTTCCTGTACCAAAATTAGCGTTTCATCATCAATCGTATTTGGATAGTGTGTCTCAATATGGCTCTTTAGGCGATCAGCTAATGGTTCTATTATTTTTCCTGAATGAGTGTAATCTATCGGATTTGCCGTTGCGATGATTTTTACATCGGGCTTGAAAAACACTGGATAAGCGCCGGTGGTAAATCTTCCTTCTTGTAGTACGCTAAGCAAGGTAACTTGTTTCCGAGGATCTAAAACTGGTAACTCGTCAAGACATAAGATACCATACCTTGCTTGGAGCAAATATCCCGGAGAATATGAATCAATATCAAAAACTTCAATACCTTTTTTAATGATTTTAACAACGTCAATCTGGCCCACCAAGTCTTTAACGGAGATGTCGGGTGTTGCCAGTATGTACCTGTACCTCTGTTTACCGTCTAGCCATTTTATTTTGGTATCTAAGCCATTATTCTTGATTATTTCTTCACAATCCTTTGAAACGTAAAATTCTGGAAGTAATTTTTCAATTGCATTGCCGTTTAACAGTTCGACAAGATGAGTATAAGGCATTTCAGTGGGAATATCGTTTGTCAAAGTTCCTTCCACAATCGGGATTGGCGACAAGAGATTCTCTGAAATTAATTCAGCAAGTTTGGTTTTTCCTTGACCGATGTGGCCTACAAACAAAATGTCATGTCCGGCCAAAAGTGCTCTCTTTATGGCTGGGATAACCGTATCATCAAAACCAATAATTCCTATGAATGGATTTTCCTTGTTCTTAATTTTGGTAATGAGGTTTTGTCTTAGTTGATTCTTTACTGGTTGATACTTGTAATTGATTTCTAAAAGGTCTCTTAGGGTCTTTATATCCTTATAGTTATGTGGCACTCCGAAAAAAGTAGTCTGATTAAAAGAGGGGGTTGTAGCATAAGCGGTTTTAACCAATTTTAGAATAGAATCTGCGCTAGACAATCTTTGTGTCAAATTAGTTCATATTTATTTAAAAATCTATGCAAATGGCTTGGCATCATTGGATTTTAGATTGATTAATTAATGGGCCCGTTTTTCCTTCTAGACCATATTTTTTTGTATCTTATATACCAGAATACAAGTATTACGAAACCTATTATGATGCCAAATAGGGAGTATACGTACAGGTTTGTCACCAAAAAGCAATATTTTCGGAGTTCATATGACTGTTGCATCAACTGCTGTTGAGATTGCGTATTTGGATCCTGCTGTTGTTCCTGTCCTCCTTCGTTCTGCTGTTGCTGTTGCTGTTGCTGCACCTCTACTCCTGGATTTACCAAATTATTATTGGTATCCATCTTTCTTTCTTCGTTAGAACTACTGTTGGTCAGAGGTAAAGAATTGATTTGAGTAATACAATTACTTCCTTCAATGTTTAATATTATTGCGAAAACTGAAAATATACAAATGAATAAAGTAGAAATTTTTAGATAGTTGTCTTTCTTGATAAGGTAGTACGCCCTCCAAACCAATGATTTTTTTAAAAGCTTATCCTATAAAAACCAAAATGTCCTATTGTCATACCTCTATCAATAATTTACCTCAATAGTTGTATTCTATACATTGGTGGCTATAGATTTGTATTTTAATAAGAGGATAGATAGTCTCAATCGATCTACTATTATGTGATTTTGAATTGTTATTTCAAAAAATCCATAACCACATCAACCTACGCATGGATCATAGAGTGAATCAAAGGATGTAGCCGGGGTTCATAATCACATAAAGCAGAAATTTTATCTATCTATCTATCTGATATAATTGTGTTTGCCTTTTATTTGAGATACGCAAATACTGGATTTTTTTAAAAGAGTGTTAAGAGTTTAGGAAAACCTTTGCAACTGTAGTGTTAGGAGTACTAGATATATCCACCTTAACTTTACCCAAGTTTTCAAATAAGAGAATAAGAAATTCCTTGATAAACAGAGACCACATTTCTCCTAATTTATGTTGTATAACGTAAACGTGTTTTCCGTCTTCATCTATCCTGTGATCTGAATTAATTCCTATTACCTTCATATACTGTTCAAGTACCTCTAAGACTGAATACAAGCTATAGTTTTTCTTTATCAGTAGCACCGAGTCTTTTAAAAAGTTAAAGGCTATTTGTGAAAGTTCTTTTACCAATGATTCCTTAAATTTTGATATATCGTCGATTCCATTTTCAGAACCTGTTTTAATTACTTGATCCATTACACTAGACAATATTATCTTTGGGATCGGGATCATTCCAATTTTATTCTCATATCTTTCCCAGTTGGAATATCTGCGCAGAATTTGATTAATAAGTACATTTAAGGATGTTTCTCTGTAATCGGCCTCAAATTGTAATTCTTCTATAACCGAACTTTCGAGTCTAAATGTTATGCTCCTGGTCTTACTAGGTTTATTCTCATATGCTTCATTCTCTTTCAATTCTATTGTAAATCCTTATATCATAAATGTAAATTTGTTATTATGTCTTTTATGTTGCAAATAGAAACAACATTAGTTAGCCGGAGTTAACAATTGGAGTTTAACGATTAAATTCGTTTTGTGAGCATCATTTAAAAGACTAGAAAAATATTCGCTATTTGTCTATCAAAAATTCTAATTATTGACTATTCACTTTTTTCAACTAATGTTAAATATCATTTCATGGTATCTTGATTATTCTTAAAGTTGCAAGCGTTATCTAAAACCCTAAATTCCTGCTCACAAAATTTAAATATGTACCTATTTGATCATTCACATTTTTTTAAAAGATTGGATCATTCTTTTTTTATAAATAATACAAGTAATAGTTTCAATATCCACAAGAATGATAAGCGAACATATGCATGCATGCACACATTGTTGTAACGTGACCATTTGTTTTTTGTCCCAGAAATGCCATTAACAAAAAGTTAAAGCTTTAAACAAAATGATTAATGTGAATGACTTTTTATGTGAATGTGCATAGATGATTCTGCAAATGTCTTTAGATTGTTTTCGTTGTTAAAAAAATCTTCAGAAATGCCATGAAAAAAGAGCTTTTTATAGAGGCAAGCCACTTTATTTGAAAGCAAATTAACAGCATCTAGATCATGTGAAGACCAAATAATTGTAATTTTTCTTTCCTTGTTCAGTTTTGTCAAAAGCTTGTAGAATAATTTCAATACTGCTGCATCTATTGCAGTATCCGGTTCATCTAAAATCAATAATTCTGGATCATGAACAAGTGCTTTAGTTATCATGACCCTTTGTTGTTGTCCGCCTGATAGATCACCGATTCTTTTATCAAGATATTCCTTTATACCAGTCAATTCTATCAGTTCTTTAACTTTTTTTTCATCAAATGCTTTCCCGCCAACAGAGCCTAATTGTATTATTTCCTTTACTGTTGCAGGAAACCTTGGATCAAAACTGTTTGACTGAGGAATATATCCTATTTTTTTATAAATCTCTTTTGCATAATTTCTTATATCTTTATCAAATAGTCTTATATTTCCAGAATACTCCTTGTTTAGACCTAATAAACATTTAAAAAGAGTAGTTTTACCTGCACCATTTGGTCCGATAATACCTAAGAAATCCCCTCTGTCTATTTCAAAGGATATATTATCTAAAATAATTTCTGATCCATTTTTGTAGCTTACATTATTTATTTTAACCAGAGGAGTTGAAGCTATTTCCTGCTGCACAGACATATTATCATTTTAAAATAAAGAAAGTAAGGCTTATAAATCTAAATCAAAGTCTAGGGCAAATGGCCTTACATCCAATCTGTCCATCATGTCAAGATATTCTTTATATGAACTTAATAATTGCTCACGCCGTTTACAAAAATGGTAAATGTCTATAATCTCAGACTCCAGTAGCTATTTATCTCCGCTATCATAACCCCGGGAGATTAAAGTTAGGCAATTCTGGAAGCTTAAATTCTGGCAGCTGTGGCAGCTTGAAATTTGGAAACGGTGTATATGGCTGTTGCTGGCGGTTATCATAATTGGGTTCTGATTGTGACTGAATTTCTTGCAGAGGCAAATTCGGTCTGGTTTCCAAAGTTGCAACAAGGTTTATTGTTTGCCCGTTCCTGTTAACGGACAAATTTACTTTGTCTCCTACCTTTTTGTGAATATCCAAATAGGAAATTATGTCATCAATTCTTGAGACCGGATTGCCGTCTATTGCAATTATAATATCTTTATCTAATATTTGTTGTTCTCCAAACCTGTTTCCTTGGATTAACATTCCTTTCAAGCCGGCTTTGTCTGCAGGTCCATTTTGCACAACATCCTCAATTAATACGCCCTTGTAATTCAGAGGTAATCCGAACACTTCAGCTAAAGTCGGTGACAACTTTGATCCTGAAATCCCTAACCACGGATGCTGATATGTGCCTGTTTTTATTAAAGGGGGTATTATTCTAACAATATCATTGGAAGGAATTGCAAACCCCACTCCTGTGTAAGCTCCGGTATTTGAAAATATCGCAGTGTTCATGCCAACGACTTTACCATCTAGGTCAATCAGGGGGCCTCCTGAATTACCGGGGTTAATAGCAGCATCTGTTTGTATTACATTGGGAATCGAGTATCCTAAGTCTGAGTTTGGCAATAGTCGGCCGATTTGACTAACTATACCAAACGTTAGGGTATTATCGAGTCCGTATGGGTTACCAATAGCCAAAACCGGATCGCCAACTTTCAAGGATGAAGAGTTTGCTAATGACACTGGAATCAATTTTTCGTCCACCGGATTGTCCAGTTTCAATATTGATATATCTCCGTAAGGGTCAACACCAACCACTTTAGCAGTGTAACTGTTACCATCATTGAATGTAACTATAATGTTATTTCCAGAGCTAACAACATGGTAATTGGTTATAATGGTACCCGATTTGTCATATACAAATCCAGAGCCAAACTTCATTGCATATGGACTATTACCTGTCGAATCGTAAGACCCATTTGGAAGATCCGTAGGTTGATATTCTGTACTTATTTGAACCACAGAATCTTTTACGTTATTGAAAATATCGTTTAACAATGAATTATTCCCATTACCAAATAGACCTAAATGTTGTTCCAAGCTTTGATTTTGATTTTGATTTTGATTTTGAGCGAACGCTTGTGGGTAATTTATAATCGCTAAACTTGTAAAAAATATCATAATCAACAAAAGATATTTCATGTTGGACAAAAAAATCAATATTAAACTATAGCCATGATTAGAAATATATTCTATACTTTTTGCATCTAGGTTGTTTTTAGGTTCAGTTGACAAGTTGATATACTCATCAGATAAATGATTCAGAAAAGCAATTGTCCCCTAATTTACAATTTTAGCGGAGACCTCGGGTAAAGACTTGATAATTTCACCCAGTCCAATCTATATCTACTTACAAAGTAAGAGGCTTCTTAGACCTATAGAAATTTAGTATTGGTGGATTTGCCAACAAGATGAAAAAAGTTTTTTATCTTAACGTACTTTGACTTAAGTATCCCTGTCTGTCATTAAAAAATTAAAATAATAAAGCTGCAGTCTAATATTACAAACTCTCATCTTTCAACTTTTTAATCCGGTTTACTAGATTTGTAACTGGATACAGCTGATAATCCTTATTTTAATTTATATCGATATATACTTGCCTTAAAATTAAGGAAATTATTATATTCTAAGTCAAAAATTGAGGGTTGATTTGCATTTAACTTACAAAACAAAACTTTGTTCTTGAGAAATCATTTGGAGCATTTTGTAGAATGGGTTAAATAATTTATTTCGAATTTTTTGTAGGATGAAATATCTCTGGATAAACTCATTACTATTTTCAGCCCTTATGATTGCTGTTTCTAGTATCGCAGGCACCCCACTGCAAACACATAAGGCGTACTCTCAGGCCGTGGATTTGATAGAAATTAACAGTGGAAACCAAACGTTAGATAGCGAATTACCACAATTTTATGACTGTATTGATGAAAAAATAGATTCAAGCAAAGGTGCTGAGCAAGATTCATACTTTGAAAAGGAACCAACTAAACATGAAGTAACAAGTTGCTATAATGAAATTCTTTTGGGAAGTGCTCCACATGATGTTGAAGACGATGAAAATGCCGAATTCAGAGGTGAATAGTCTGCAATGATTTCAAATCAAAATCTAAAAACTGTTTTAAAAGTATCATGCATAGTTTTCTCGGTATTGATAGTGGCCCAATTAATGGTCATTGAACCTGCAAACGCTTTGACTAGGTATTTTAATTGTGTTACAAGAGCTGCTAATCATAACGGATCTTTCTCAGTCGATAATGCAGAAGCATGTTATGACAAAGTATTCAAAGGGGCACTAGATAACGACGATTATGGTAAACCGCTAAGTTAACATAGAGAAGAAAAAAATAAGTGGTACAGATAAAAAACGTATATTAAGGATATCTATAGCTGACCAATATCTTCACCTTTTTATCTAACCAATCGGATTCAAATGTAAATGATACATGCTTAGAATGTGACTTTAGCAAGAAGGCCCTTTTTTTTGTAAATGTATATCTTTGGTGGAGAATTATATTGTCAACAAAAAAGCTATCAGCTGCTATAAACTAGCCAACCAACAAATCAATGAATCAGCTACAGCAATTAGACCAGGAAATATCCCAGGTTATATTTGCAAATATTTTAAATTATATCTACGAATTTCGACATGAAGGATCTTGATCAAGTCAAATTTGAGTCTGCCACAAATGGTGTAAATTCCTTAGTATTGTTTTATACTGATTGGTGTTAACATTATAAGAGTTTCATACCTATCTTTGAAAATTCTGAGAAACCTAAACGATTAATTCGTTTTTGATGACGTATTACATAATGAGGATGAAAACCCTATTGTAGAATAAATATGGTATCAATGATGATTCAAGTTTAACTGGCTTCTCTCAAAATACAATCAAGTCTTTTAGTGGCGCTATAACGGAAGTAGGTCTAATCATAATAAATAACAAACTGATTTTGTATAATATTGTAACAAATACGTAAAATCGATTTTTAAAAGAAGTTACCTTTTTATCTATTTGACATTTGAAAACTATTATACGAAGATGTTTGAAATGGAGTGGTGGGCATGACAAAAAACAAGAGTTTGATGATAATATGTACAACGTAAATAGGTATTTGAAATTAAAGGAAAAACTGAAAGAATTACGTATTATAGCCTTAACTGGTATCGCAGAAGCAGGATCTGGGCACCCAGGTGCATCATTTTCAGCCGCAGAGATAATGGGCTGTCTTTATTTCCAGGTAATGAATAATGATATTCAGCATCCTTCTAATCCTGATCGAGATTATTTCATCAATTCAAAGGCTCATTCGGCCCCGGGTTATTATGCTACTTTATCCCTTTTTGGATCTTTTCCAAGGGAAGAAATTAAGACTTTACGAAAATTGAATTCACGTTTACAGGGTCATCCTGTAAGATATAGTGAAAGACAAAAACACCACAGTGTACCCGGAATTGAATACTCTGGTGGGTCTGAAGGTATTGGTCTTTCTGTATCAATTGGAATATGCTTAGCCAATAAGCTTGACAAGCGAGACAATATGGTGTACTGCCTTTTGGGTGATGGCGAGACAAATGAAGGTCAAATATGGGAAGCGTCGATGGCTGCTGCAAAATTTAAACTTAATAACCTTATCGCCATCTTGGATAGAAATAAGATACAGCAGGATGGATTTACTGAGGAAGTCATGCCAATCGACCCTGTGAAAGAAAAATGGCTTTCTTTTAATTGGGAAGTTGTTGAAGTCAATGGTCATAAAATTGAACAGCTGATCCCAGAACTTTTAAAAAGACCTGTGAATAAGCCGAAAATAATAATAGCAAATACTGTGAAAGGGAACGGGATAAAACATATGGCTAACAATCCACAGTGGCATGGGAAAGCTCCTTCAAAAAAACACTTGCCGTTGCTAGTAAGGGAATTAGAGGGCGAATATATGATTTCTCCTTCAATTATAGCAGGCTCAGACGGGATAGATGAAGAAAGTTTGAAACATAAAATTGCAACAGCCGAGAGGTTTGGTGCAGATATGATACATTTGGATGTGATGGATGGAAAATTTGTTCCAAACTCAACCTTCTTCTTTGACACTATCAAGAAATTACGTGGAGCGACTAGGTTGCCTTTTGATGCTCATTTAATGATCCAAAAACCTGAGTCAGTCTTGGATGATTATATTGATGCCGGTTGTGATGTTATAACTGTTCATGCAGAGGCCTGTAGTAACGAACAACATTTTGAGAGGATCAATTCGAAACTACTATCAAGTGGTGTTAGCCCTGGACTAGCTATGAACCCAAGCACTGAGCTACCAGAATGGATATTCTCATATCTTGGTAATCTTGATCTAATTATAATAATGTCTGTAAATCCCGGATTTGCCGGTCAAAAATTCATTCCGGAAGTTTTACCTAAAATGAAAAAGGTAATCCCTCTATTAAGGGAGCGGGGATTTAAGGGCTATATTGAGGCTGATGGCGGGATAGATCTCTCGACGATTACTCAGTGCTTTGAAGCTGGCTGTAGAGTTTTTGTAATGGGAAATGCAATATTTGGGCATAGCGATGTTGAGAAGAGGATTACGGATACTAGGTTCTTGCTAGATTCTTATTTAGAGAAGAGTTTGCTCGCTGAATCTCAGTCTCTAAATCTAAAAGAAGATTGGATCAAGGGCCGCAGGAATATAATAGAACAATTTAATTTATCGAGATAATTGAAAACTAATGACGACGGTGAGGCTGCAAAAATGCTTGATTTCAAAAAGAAAGATATAATGTATAATGGTGAGATATGAATTGACCCCTTTGACTACAAATGATACTAAATTTTCTGATATGCGTTCCGCATATGGAGATACTCTTGTAGATTTAGGTAAGAAGTATCCAAATATTGTATGCGTGGGGGGCGATACTACTGATTCACTAAAAACTAAAAAATTTGGTGAAAAATATCCTGATAGACTTTTCAATGTTGGAATAGCCGAAGCGAATCTAGTTTCAATCGCAGCTGGGCTTGCTATCGCAGGTAAAATATCTTTTGCTAGTACTTATGCTGCTTTTATTCCAGGCAGATGTTTGGATCAGATTAGAAATGCGATCTGTTATCCCAATCTGGATGTGAAGATTGTCGTATCCCACGCAGGTTTATCTGTAGGACCTGATGGGGCATCTCATCAACAAATTGAGGATGTATCTATTATGAGATCTTTACCAAATATGAGAGTCTTGGTGCCTGCTGATGCGATTTCAGTCAAAAAACTATTGGAAAAAATAGTGAATATTCCAGGTCCTTTCTATGTAAGATTAGCCAGGCCTTCAACTGAGGAAATCTATTCTGACGAATCCAGTTTTGAAATTGGCAAGGGAACCATACTCAAAGATGGTAACGATATCACTTTATTTTCATGTGGAACAATGGTTCCAGCGTCGTTGAAGGCAAGCAACATCCTAAAAAAGGAACATAATATTTCTTGTAGAGTTGTAGATATGTATTCTATCAAACCTATAGACTCTGAATTGATATACAAGTGTACTAAAGAAACTGGATCGTTAGCTTCCATAGAAGAACATAATATAGTAGGGGGACTTGGGTCTGCAATTTCAGAGGTAACATCTGAGATATGTCCTACCTTCGTAAGAAAGATAGGTATTAGAGACATTTATGGGGAATCTGCAAGAGACGAAGAAATCGATACACTGTTGGATAAATATGGAGTATCTCCTGGGGAAATAGTAAAAAATGTGGTCGCTCTAAAAAAGAGTGAAATAAAATGAAAATCTTTCTAGATACTGCTAATGTTAAATCGATAGAAAAATACAATGAATTAGGTGTAGTAGATGGTATAACTACCAACCCAACATTGCTTTCAAAAGAAAAAGGCAACCCAATAGAGACCATGAAGAAAATCGTGGAAATTATTGAGGGGCCAGTTA
>DATEOO010000289.1:0-2083 GCA_035274085.1 Candidatus Nitrosocosmicus sp. | reverse complement strand
TTCCAGTAATTGTTTATCCAAAAAATCCTAGCTTTGTGTTTTGATATGTTCTTTCAATTGGGACTCCTTAACCTCCTGTTGCCAATTATAAGTTAAAATAACTTCAACCGTTTTTATTCCTTGACTAATGGAAGACTTTCGATTATTTATCACAAATGCATATGCATCGCTTATAGTAGGCTTAAATACATCCTTAATTTTCAGACCATTCTTGCTATAATATGGTTTGATTTTAGGATTATCCTTATTTTCTTTCCATGCTGGAATATCTTTTCTGCCAAGGATTAGAATTTCTATTTCCTTCGCTGAATTCTGTACTTCTATATCAAAAGCAAGCCTATATTCAAACATAAGTATGAGATTTACACCAAAATACAATATTTCATAGCCATGAGAATTTCCAGCGGGTATGTTAAAATCATTAATATTTCTGATAACATGGGGAAGTATTTTCATTACTTGATAAAGAGAGTAAAAGTATGTTATTATCTTATACTCTTATAATAAACTTAGAAAGATTTCCGAAGGATTGCAAAATATATTGTTTAGTTAGTAGTAGAATCGAATATGAAGGTTGTACAAGTAGACGGTTGTAAAAATTTATCGGGGAATTCCTGAATAATTCTGTTTGTTGCCTTCCAACCCGTACAATGACATGGAACCAGATAATTTACATTTATAGCTTTCAACTCTCTTATAGTAGGCTCTATCGCATCCTCATAAATTCCCCCGCCTGTCAGATGAAACCCGCCTACAACTGCAAATACCTTTTTTACACCCGAAAGCAATTTGGCATAATTAATTGTGTTAATAATACCAGCATGTGCACAACCACTTATAATTACCAAGCCTTTATCTTTGATATTTGCAATCATGGCTTGATCATCATTTACTAAAGGATCATGAATGAGATTACCATTCGTAGGATCTTCTTTATATTGAAATGGAAATCCCTTTTCGTAGGTAGTATGTCTAGGGATTTGACCAGTAATTAGTAAAGTTGGTAACGAATTATCAGTTTCATGATCTAATGTATCTTTATAGTCCGCTATATTATCCTTCGATAAAAGACTAGGACCTTTCTTGAAGATTATATTTAATTTTTGTCGTGCTAGTTCATCTATATTGAGGAAGGGTAATTTTGCTTTATCCTTTCCATTAGGAAATACTATCCATCTTTTTAGAAAAGCATCAGGGTGGCATATCATTTTCATGGGTTTATCTATTCTTCCAAGTACGTGTGAGAGCCCAGTAAAGTGATCAAAATGTCCATGGCTAAGTACTATTGACTGTATAGAGTCGAAGTCTATACCCAAAATATCTGCATTATGGACAACGCCATTTTCACTGGTTCCACAATCAAAAAGTACTATATTCTCATTATTATGGCCAGTACCCTTATCATAACATGTGGCCCTTATAAATGCAGAAAAACCATGTTCTGCAATCGGTGGTGGAGGTGGAAGAAATTGCTCTTTTTTTACCAAGGCTGGACGAATGGAAGGGTATATAGTGGGTAACAATCGGTCAGTATAATTGTCTGTTAATAGGGTAATTGTTAAACTATCTATTTCAGATAATACCATGTATTTGGATCGAATAGGATAAAAAAAGTGTTTTCTTTACGTCGAATGAATAATTAGAATCTAGATTCAGACCAAGGGTTTGATCAATGATATAGTATTTTGATCCACATGAGTAGATAATTGAATATATTGGTTAGAATTTCTAATAATATTAGAAGAATTCAGGTAATATTGATAACATGACTTCCTCAAGTTCGTCTCGCAGGATATATCTTTTCGTTACTATCAATAGGTATCGGATTCAAGGGATTAAGTTCCTTATGGTACAAGGGTCCTATATTTCGATAATGATTGACTACCATAAATATGCGTTCTCTATTTTCCGGCAGGTCATTTGGGATCTAATTCAAAAAAAGTGAATAATATGGTAACTTACAAAATCCCTTTGCAAAGTCTAGGAATGGATTTTCTAAAATCTTTGGAAGCTATAGTTAACTTGTCCTCTGTTTTTATACAAACGGCTACTTCAGGGAAAATAAATATAATTCAGCAACGAA
>DATEOO010000288.1:0-2516 GCA_035274085.1 Candidatus Nitrosocosmicus sp. | reverse complement strand
ATAAAGGAAAAGGTAATAGACGCATGGCTTGAGGCCAAACCCCGGAATGTTATTGCAGATGAAGTTGACATAAGTTACGGGAGTGTCTCAAACATAATAGCTCAAATAAAAAGAGACAGCATAAAAGACATAGACATGCTGAGAGCTGAGAGCTGTTGCAGTTCTGTTGAAAAAGAACAATTTTGATTGACTTTTCTTGCTTCCTCAATAAGGCTACAAAATAGACTAACTGATTTGTAATTAGATGAAATACTAATTGACTCTTTTCTTGAAACTGTGGCTATACACTGTTTTAAGGAAGAGATCGATCAAGGAGAATTTCTCCTTCAAATAAGCAGTGTGCTCTATTGCAGAATATTTTAATGTTCCAATCGTTAAGCTGCCGAATTATTTAGAGAATAGGGCTAAAGAATATAAAGATACGATAGAATGATATGTAAAATCACATTATCTGAAGAATAATTTGAATCTATACGTCAAGCATGATATATACTTAGGTGATAGGACTATTTCCTCATACAGAAAATTATATTTGATTAAATATCCACTAGATACCAAATTGATATTCATCTCTAAAAAATACTCAAGTTTATTCAAATAAATTTAAAATAATAATAAATATTTGATAAGTTAAATAATTATTCAATATTTTATTTCTTTGAGGGATATTTTGAATTATTTGCAATAGTTAAAAATATTTATAAAAATTTTGGAACTGATAAATTCTTCTATAGAATTCTTATGTCCAAAACGTTTAAAAATATCGTCTAGTTAAGTTTTGCTTAATGAAGAGTAAACTAGCAATTTTTGCTTTGTCAGCTGTTCTAATGTCCGGATTAATTTTACTTCCTGGCATAAACATGAAATCATCATTTGCAATATCAAATCCAAACGATCAAGGTCAACTAACACTAGCCAATATGAACCTGAGAATGGGCGGCTTACAGCAAATCTCTACTGAAGAGGCAGCTGAAAGTGAAGCACCAGTGAAAAATGTAACATTTGTAGCATATGAGACAAATCTCACATTGCCAAGTGGTCAAGTTGTAAACGCAGAAACATGGAATGGTACTATCCCAGGACCAACTGTTCGTGTAAATCAAGGTGATATTTTAAATGTAAATATTATCAATTATCCAACTAATAAATTGATTCACAGCTTGGATCATCATGCATCTACAATAAGTGCAGTTCCAAACTTTGGTCCAATTAATGTAAGTGATTCAAAGCAATACAGCTTTGTTGCAAGTCAACCAGGATTCTTCAAATATCACTGTGAAGGAAATGCAGTATTAGGCATGGACCAACACGTATTCCAAGGAATGGTTGGTGGTGTAATTGTTGACCCCGTAGACGGCTATACAGGTTATGAAGGTGTAAGTATTGAAAATGGTACTAATGCACTAACATCATCAGAAGTGTCTCCAGATGCTAAAGAAGTTGCATTCCAATTCTCAGAATACTATCTAGATCCATCTGGCAACTATGATTCTGGAGCAATGTTCGCACACACTCCAACTGCTTCATGGATAAATGGTATTCCATTTGGATATGATCCAGTAATCACCAAGACACCAAATGCAACAACATTGTTCTTTAAACAAGGTGACCACGTAAGGTTCTTCGTGCTGAATCACGGCGATCTCCCAGTCAACTTCCACATTGTAGGTGAAATACTTGACAGAGTCACTGATGGTAGTATAGTTAGCGGACTTGGTAAACAAACTTACACAGTAGGTGGATCCAATGATGCAATTGTTGATGTAGTATTTGATCAACCCGGAGTTTACGCATTTGTAAACCATGACTACTCACAATTGTTCAAAGGTCAAGCAGGATTAATTGTAGTTGATGGTCCAGACAACGGTACAAGCAACTTATTAGGCTTGAAAGATGATTCAAACCCATCAAATGCAATTCCACCAACTGGTGCAAACAGCATTCCAGTGAATGTAAAGCCATACATGTTTGGTACTCCATTAGCATGGGACGGTTCTAACGCTACCGCAACAGCTAACGGTTCAAACACCAACGCAACAGCATAACCCCTTCTTTTTTTTTGAATGCTTCTAAAATCTAGATTAGTATTAAATTAAAATAAAAAAAATATAAAAAAATCAAAGTTATTATATTATCTCGATAGCTCTATCAATATCCTCTCTATGGTATTTAGCTTTAGCAAAGAGTCTACATCGCCCTTTCCAGCAAGAGATTGATATATTTCAAATATATTAGCTAATGCTTCCTTTATCTTTGCATTTTTATCAGTGTCCACGGCTTTTGTAGCTGCAGTCGTTGCAGTCGTTGTCGAGGTGTTGTTTGGATTTGTAGGTGCCTCTAAAATATCCAATTGTGCATTTACCAGCTGGCTAACTGGATATATGGAATTACCTGCTACGAAAATAGCTATCATTACAACGGATAACTTGCCTAGATTATTCATATACTATCAATAATTTTTCTTATTATAAAAGTAATACCTTAGTTAGTAATTTAGAATATATCATTATGATTTC
>DATEOO010000287.1:0-2157 GCA_035274085.1 Candidatus Nitrosocosmicus sp. | reverse complement strand
TAGGATATGCCTTGGCCATAATTATGGTAGATAATCCATGTCCACATCCCACATCTGCGACAATAGCACCTTTTTTTAACTTCTCTTTTACTTTGCCATCATCCAAAGAAAGTATCCATGAGGCAATGATGTTTGCACGGTAATTGGGTCCAAAAAATCTTTCTGTACCTTCAAAAAGATTATAATTGTGTTCTCCCCAGGCAAGTCCTTTTCCCGTCTTAAATGCATCAGATATTTTTTCCACATCCGTAAAATAAGATGAAGCTGCCTGAAATCCTCCAAGTAAGTAAATTGGACTATTGATGTTAGCCAATACCATGGCATGTTCTTGTGGAAAGATGTATCTCTGAGTTTCTTTATCATAAATTAGGTATCCACCTGCTGCCTGATTCGCAAGCCATTCTCGTATACATCTTTCTGAAGTTCCTGTGATTCTTGATAATTCGTGCGAGTCCAAGGGTTTATTCGCATTAGCCAGAGCCTCGTACAATCCAAGTCTGTCTCCAACATTTACCATGACAGAACTTAATGTCGCGGCTAAATCTCCCATTACCTTTTCTGCAAACTCTTGCAGTTTTGTTTGATCTATTCTATTTTGCTCTTGATTTTGATTGAACATACAATCAATCTATGTGTCTCCGTTAATATACCTTTTGATTGATCATTCAAACAAATAATATATAGGATAAAACTGTAGTTATTATGATGTCGTCAAGGTCAAAGGCAAAGGAAGAGAAATCTCAATTAATCATAAATACAGCTTTAAAAATCTTTTCAGAAAAAGGATACGATAATGCAACCATCGCTGACATTGCAAAATCTGCAAAAGTAAGCATGGGATTACCACTATATTATTTTACTAATAAAGAAGATCTAGCATGTAAAGCTTTGGAATTCAGTTCAGAGCAAATTACCAACTCTATTCTCAAAGACATCACAGGAAATTCCCCTGAAGAAATTGCTACAAGTTTCATCAACTCTTTTCGAAAAAATATTAAAATCTACCCTAATTTTTATCCTTTTTATTTCGAAATGTGGTCAGCAAGTAGAAGAAACAAAAAGATTAAGAAGGTGTTTAGAACTGCCTTAGACAATACCATTAATGCAACTAAAGAAATATTAGGTAACGCTCAGGCAAAGGGTTTTTTATCTATTGGTTTAGAAGACATTGAGAGTATTGCAATTTCTCTTGTTTCTAAGGCTGATGGCTTGGGACTACTACTTGAACAATATCCTCAACTTATTGAAAATGAAGATCTTTGGAAAAGGGACAAGAAAATGTGGTTATCTGCATTAGAAAATAAGATCGCAGATTAGAAAGGGTCGTCAAAGGTATGACAACAGAGAAGGTAAAGGTCATTGATCGTTGTAAGTAGTACTCATGATATAAAATGACAGGTTACTCTATATTGTTATACTAGTCCAATAATAACCTAAAACAGTCCAATTTTCAAATCAATCAAACCCATTTAAATAATGAACGATATCAGTCCTTTAAGTCAGATCGTAACAATTTATTGATATTTTTTGTTTCAAAGGTTTGTATGTTACTTATTGAAGAAAGAACCATGTTGAAAGAAGCTTAAAATACTGTTTAAATTACAAAATAAATATTGGATTTGGAAATGAGTCAGATGATAAATGCGATTCTTTGAAGTATGTAATTTCATTATATTTTTCATATTCGTTCAAAAAAATAAAGAATGGGTTATTATGGACCGCAACATATGAAAAGATACATTCCACTTTGAAAGGATTCTTCGGCAGAATCATATGCTTGTCTGTTTATCTCTTTGCAAGCCCGCAAATAATCTGACCAGATAGCGAAGAGTGTCAGAATATGTGAGGCAGGGCTGTATTCTTTACTCATATATACAATTATATAGAAAAATTATATTGAATTTGCTAACTAAATGCAATAGTCTGATATTCTAATAATTTTAGAATTATCAATACACTAGTATAGAAATTATAAGATTTATAAAAACAGCATTATTTTTTATAGCAACTGATAAGCAAACTTATAAACTTACTGTAAGAAGGTTATTTGCCGATCATTAAGTTTCAATAATGAAAACATGAATATGGAATGGCTAAACAAATCTATTTCAACTGGGGTTTGAATATATTATTATAATGATTTTACAAAAGTATCCA
>DATEOO010000286.1:0-3496 GCA_035274085.1 Candidatus Nitrosocosmicus sp. | reverse complement strand
AACTGCATCACCTGCATATTTCAGAACATATCCATTAAGACTTTCTATGGCTGAGGACATTTCATGGGAAAACGCCCTTACAACCGTCACTAATTTTTCTACTGGCAAGGTCATGCTCATCTTTGTGGAGCCGACCAAGTCTGCATACATTACTACCAGTGATACTTTAGTATCTACATGTCTTAACAAATAGTCTTGTCCTCTTTTAATAGATGTATTGTATCGATATCTTTCCTTTATTGCTCCCCACAATCGGTCTTGTCTCAAATTGACCAAAGTCTTTAGATCAAAAATTTCTGTTTCCTTTTCAGATTGATTACTCTTTTTGTAAATAATGTCTTCGAGAACCCTTCTATCTTCATCATCTAGTTTGTCATTATTTACTTGCTTATCCGAGCCCGTATTCTCCTCCTTCAAAGAATAAATTTTAGAATCATGCTTTAAAAAGATTTATAGAAATGATGTTGTTTTCTAAACAATTTTCTTTTGACCATACTGATTTGCCACTTGAAGTCGACGTCGACTTACATAACACACACGTATGTGTATATATTCTTAATACAACTTTTAATATTTTATATCTAAGGTGCTATAACAAGGAATATTTTCATCATCTTTAAGTTCCATTAATGCACAGACTAATATTAATTGAAAAAAATTACTACAAACAATTATTATGGTAACGATAATAATTATTTATCTTGTCAATCATAAAGGTCAACTGATAAACAAACTGAAATAAGTTCATCAAGAGGTGATCTAATTTACTTTTGTAATTCATATATCATATATCATATATGATGGGTGGCTTCTTAGTCTCTGTCCTTATAAATGTAAAGTAAAGTAATGGTTAGAAGCATTACTTTATTATAATGATAAAAAGATTATGGTTCAGCTGCTAGGCTGATGTAATTATAGGCACCATTATATCTTTGGACCGAATTAGAACTGAACTTGTATTGCTATTCTAAAATGGATGCTAGGATCAAAAAAAGTAGATTTTTTCTTTTTTTGTTACTAGCTAATTAATTTGAGAGCATTGCTAATAATATTTCCGTGATCTGCATCAACTTCTGTAGTCACCACAAGGAGATGATCGTCATCGTCCAATGGAATGGTTATTCGTTTTAATTTTTCATATTCTGTCATTGCATATATTCCCCTTCCTGTTTTACTAACCAGTGATTTTCTTAGTCCCCATCTACCCAATGCTTGCAAATTAGATTTTTGTGATTCTTGAGGCGAAAGTAGACTAGGTTTCCCATCTCTCATGCCACCATACTTTGTTTCACCGGTTTCATCACAAACGCCTGCAAAACGAACTTTTGGATCGATGTCTAAAATTTTCTTACAAATCTGATCATAATCCATGGCTATATAGATAAATGGCTTGTATTAAACATATCATAAATTTATAATAATATATGAATAAAGGATGGTGTTATCCGAATTTTAGTAGAATTGTTTAAAAAGTCATAAAAAAATCATGTTAGTATATCCCCATTATCTCCTTCATATTGTGACCGACTAAAATTTGACCAAAAAGATATAGATAATAATGAAATATGAATTTATATGATCTCACTCAGTAGTACCGAAATTTGAGGTTATAATATGTTTGGATGAAGTTTAAGAGTTTAGTCCCTCATTCCACTTGAAAGAGTGATGCCATATGTCTTATATTCAAATACTATTGGCTAGTAAATACAACAAAGGAATTGAACCTTCTTTAGCAGTTTATAATCATAGAGTCCGGCTGGTTTATTCTTATAAATTAAGGGGAAAAGACATTGTTATCTTCAGGATTTTTTATCAATCCTCCAACGGGTTTAATAAGAAATGATATTGGACATCCGATATATATAAATACGGCCTATTCATTATGTATCGTATGTCCGATGGAAAGGATAGGGAGGTGAAATAATGGGTTACGGTTGCTATGGATCAAGCTATACTAGAAGAAGTTTTCTAACTAAAGAAGAGAAAATTCAACTATTGAAGGAGTATCATCAGGACTTGCAAAGAGAAGTTCAAGGAGTAGAAGAAAGAATAAAGGAATTGGAGGTTAATTGATCTCTTTCATATTTCTTTTATGTCAGCTGATCCTATCGGTGATATAGAGTTACTATTTAGCATGAGGTTGTAGGAGTCCAGTCATCTTAATTGTCTAATATTGGAATTTGCTATTTTAAAAGCATTTGATGTTCTACAAACTTTGATTTTCATTTGGTTATTATGACTGACATTCAAAAATGGTCAAAGTAATTAGTATTTAACTTATGTTGCGTAGTGTTTTGCATGAAAAATTACTATGTATGGTTAGAAGAGGAGGTACAGATAATCATTGATATATGAAATAAGAAATAATCACCGTGAGATTAGACACAGAAAATTTTCATTATGGCTAAGGTGCAATTAAAATGCCTGAAAAAGACAAAACGAAAAAAGAGGACTACACGGAATTATCTGATGCAACTGAGAAAAGAATTGATCAACTGCCGGAACACGCTCAGCATATTTTTAAAAAGGCACATGCGAGTGCTCTTAAGGAATATGAAGACCCAAAGAAGAGGAGAGGTGGTGCAAAGGAGGATGTAGAAGAAGTGGCTCACAAGGTAGCTTGGGCTGCTGTGAAGAAAGAGTACAAGAAAAAGGGTGAAGAATGGGTTAAGAAATAGATGTATAAATGATTAATCTTATCAATCTCCCTTGTAACTATTAATCAAGATTTTTGATCGCCAGGAAAATCCAATCTCATTCCAACATGAATTTGGTTTGTAACAAAGTTAAATAACCTAATGGAAAAGGCTCCCAAATAGGTTGGATATTAAATTATTATCCTTGGGGATCGATTTTGGTATTATTATATCAAATGAGCCTACACTAAGAGGCATAGAATTATTGTATAACTGTAAGATGACTTTGTGTTGGCCTTCGACAGGGAAAAGATAGTCCACAGAAACATTTCCATCTACTATTGGAAAAAATTTATTGTCAAATTTATATAATCTCCCATCTTGATCGGTTATTGTTATTTTTGCACTCGCATTGTTGAGAAAACCTAGGTTATTCAATTTTTTCACTTCAAAGTTGATTTTTGTCATGTGATCAATTATTGGCATTTGAGGCATCAGAGACATTGTTACATTGAGATTATCACGTTTACTTATCCATGTACTGTTAACAATGGGATTAACGTTGATATTATTAGTTTGGGCAAAAACATGATTTGGGAATTTAGGGCAATTAAGAATTAACAACATTACCAAGATCGTTAATGTTAATTTGGAAAAAGAGTTCATATGGTTAGATTACAATGACCACGCTTATATGATATTTGGTAATTAGGTTAGAATTGATCATTATGAAGACGTGGTTTTTCATGGGAAGTCAAATCAGATTTAGTGTTTATTCGGGTAATCCTAATACTCTAACAAATTCAATACAATAGTTAAAAAATATTAATGATTAAAATAACAAGTCTGCATACCTTTAT
>DATEOO010000285.1:0-3497 GCA_035274085.1 Candidatus Nitrosocosmicus sp. | reverse complement strand
TTCTTAATAAATTTATTAGATTGGTTCCAATGTCAAATCCATAACATCCATTATCTGTAGATGTAAGCCAAATTTCCTTACTCCCACGAGTTATATCTTCCCTTATCTGTTTGACTATTTCACCAATCCTATAGCTCCTTAGGTCCCCTTTTGCAAGCTTTGTTTGACAAAAGGTACATTCGCTTAAACACCCCGTGGAGATTTCTATGATACTAATTATAGCACTCATCGGGAGCTTGGGTAAATTTATTTTGTCTATACTTGAATCCTTTAAACTTGAGACAGTTTTCCCACTCATTGCTGCATGCGCGACCTCGACTACCTTGTCAATAGAATTTGGTCCCATTATGCTCGCGCGTGAGTTTACAGACTTCACTAATCTCTCGTCTGCCGCTGGTAAGCAACCTGCTATTATCAAAGGCTTATTCGTATTAGTCAGATACTTGATTCGATGTATCATTTTATGTTCGGTAGAATTTTTTACCGAGCAGGTTACTATCAAATTAATACTAGAGTTCTCTGGATTCTCGGCCAATCTGAACCCTTGAAGTCTTAGCTGTCCCGCCATCATTTCTAAATCAGCAAAATTAGCTGAACAGCCGTACCCTTCGATCCAGAAACTTGGTTTTGGCTGATTCACTCTATTTTCAGGTTCATTATCTGTTACATATCCAGGTTTATTTCTAATTTTTTTTTTAGAAGGCATTTGAGTTCCTCCTAAAAACTTAATACTGTCTATTAATTGTGGTTTTAAGGAAATGGAAATTGATGCACCATCTATTGTTCTGTTTGTTAAAATAGATCCCAATCTCACTTCTTGGTTAAATTGAATTGGGAAATATACCTTTTCCCTTACAACCTGTTTAAAACCTTTGCCAGTTTTCATTTATTGGTATATATCTCTCCAAACAGAAAACGTATCTTAGTCATGAATATTGTTAATAATTGTTATGTAGTGACTAAACAAATTTTTATTATCGCATATATGACTGGATTCCTTTGGCTGAGAAGAAATCCGTTGTCACTAGTGTTCACAGCCATTTCTCCATTTTCGTTGTTGTTTATACTATTTGTAGTGAGTAGTGGTGAGTACGTACAATTTGCCGTCGCCGGGAGTCTGGTCATGGCACTAGTAGGATACGGATTAGCATTAGGTCAGGATATTTCATTTTACAAAATTGAATATAAAATGCAAGATGTATTTGTTGCCTCTCCAGTTTCTTCATTAACATACATGCTGGGTTTGGCATTATCACAGTTACTGTACGGGCTGCCAGCTTTGATGGTTTTGCTTTCACTTGCTTTATATTTTTCAGTTTCATTAACTTTCCTCCCATTACTATTGTTAAATGTATTTTTAATTTGGGGTACTATGTCTTCTATAGGGTTTTTTTTGTCTTCTCATATGCTCCATATGCGAAATGCCACTCAGCTAATTTCTTTTGTAAATGTTATTATTGCTATAATACCACCAGTTTTTTATTCAATAGACAAATTACCTTTGGACCTACAATATATAGCATACTTGGTCCCCACTACTCATGCCTCATTGATGTTGCAATATTCAATGGGTTTCCCGGTACCTCAGGGTTGGACAATTTCTTTAGGACTGTTTGTCCAATCCGTCTATTTCATTTTTTTCATATTGGTGGCAAAGAAAAAAGCTTTGTGGAGAGAAAATTAGGATGGAGATTTGATAGTTGGTATTATAACATCATCAGTCATTCTCGTTGTCGTTTGTTTTGTTCAAAAATCCTTCTGGTCGAATCGACAAGACTGATTACGTCTTTCTTATCATTTGCATTAGAAAATGCTCCCATCTTCCCTGGCAGGAAAAAAATATCATGTTTAGCCATTAAAGCAAGATTATAATTAACCAAGAGTTCTCTGTCTCCTAGTGCCGCATCAATAGCATTTTCTATTCTGTCTGTTCTTTCATTCAGGAAATGAACCATGAACAAAGAGCCTATTCCTGTAACTTGGACTCTTATTCCTAGTTCAACGAATAATTTTGACAATTCTCTTCTTGCGACTTCTCCAAGACTATTGATTTTCTCATAGATTCCAGGATTTTTTCGTAGTTCCTTTAAAGTATGATAGCCAGCTTTCATAGTTAATGGATTTGCTGAAAAAGTGCCCCCGCCGATCGAACAATATGAAGATTTGTTGTTATCCAAGGTTGCGTCTGCCAATTTCATTATCTCTTTTTTTCCGCAGACTGCTCCGATGGGTAGTCCTCCACCAATTATTTTTCCTAAAGTAAAAAGGTCTGGGTCTAATTTGAACAAATTCATTGCACCATCAAAGGAAAATCTGAAACCAGTAACTATTTCATCCAGAATAAAGAGACTTCCGTTCCTTTTTGCAAATTCTTGTAATCCAAGTAGATATCCATTCTGAGGAGTAATACATCCTGCTCCCCCCAAAATCGGTTCTACAATGATTGCTGCAAGGTCATCCTTAATAGACTCTAAAACCTTAATGGATCTGTCTAAATCATTAAATTGTAATGATTCAATAAAATGACCTTCGTCTTCAACTAGTCCCATCCCTTCATCTGCCTCATAAGGATAATTCACGGATTGTAAAAGGTTGGTGTTAAAACCATGCCATCCCCCTTCTACTTTTGCAATCACTCTCTTACCCGTAGAAGCTCTAGCTAAACGAATAGCATACATGGTCGCTTCTGATCCAGTACTACAGAATCTCAAATTCTCCGCAAGTGGGATAGCCTTATGAATCTCGTTCCCGAGTTTCCAACTTGCTTTATTTGCGGTTCCATAGAGAGTACCTTTGCCAACTTGCTTTTTTAATTTTGACGTTATTATCTTTGGAGAATGTCCTAGGACAAGGGCCCAGTGTCCATTCCAAAAATCCAAATACCTGTTTCCGTCAATATCAAATAAATATTTACCATGTGATTTAACGGTAAAAAAAGGATAGGGTTTAAAGTATCGGATATTATGATTAATTCCTCCGGGAAAAATATCCCTGGATTTGAAATACAAATTCATGGATTCAAATGTTTTACTTTTATACAAATCCGCATAGTCTTCATATTTCATATGTAATTTATTGTCCCTTCTCAGAATCTTTTATATGTTTTTAAATTGTAGATGAGAGAAATTAAATAAATAAAGTAATGTAATATGGTTTATTTCAATCAGCATTTTATTTGCCATTTCAAGTATAATTCTAGGAAAAATTTAGCAACTTTTGAATATACTGACCTAGTTGATCTATAAACAAAATAAATATCATTCTTTATCGAACTAGTAATAGAATTTGTGTTAGTATTTTGTTGATACTAGATAGGGCATATCTAAGAAAACGACGGCGTAGTACTAAGGGTCTTTTGTATCCTGGCCAGTGGCGGTACCTAAAACCTGGGTTCAACTGGGCTAAGGGCCGCTAAACGCCGGGAGTAACTCTGACTCTCTTAAGGTAGCCAAATGCCTTGTCGGGTAAGTTCCGACGTGCATGAATGGAACAACGAG
>DATEOO010000284.1:0-4217 GCA_035274085.1 Candidatus Nitrosocosmicus sp. | reverse complement strand
CGCCAATGCCACAGAAGGAAGGAAAATGATTTCACAGGTAATTGAAAAAATTTTGGCTTTGATTACAGACTCTAACTATAGGTAATTCTTTATTCTCGCATAAAAATGTAAAAACTAAATTTAATATAGGACATCCATTTGATAGAAAATAGGTTAGATAAAGTTGTCAGTAGATATGGCAGTTAAAGTCCTCGATGAAAGCCTCGGTAGGGATGTTTTGATAAAATTGAAGGGTGGCAAGGTTATTAGAGGAAACTTACAAGGTTTTGATCAACATATGAATTTATTATTAGAAAGTTCTGTGGAAATATTAGAAGAAGGAAAGACAGATGAGATTGGGAATATTGTTGTGAGAGGAGACAATGTGGTTATAATTTCTCCCCCTCAGTTCAAATAACTAATATTAATTTTGAGGTAAAAAGGCATTGACAAAAGGAACAACATCTATGGGTAAATTTACCCGCAAGAAGACACATATTAGATGCAGAAGATGTGGACATAATTCATTTCACAAACGGGGCAAAACATGTTCAAAATGTGGATACCCTGATCCAAAGCTTAGAAAATATAAATGGATAAAAAGACGGGTAAAATAGCCTTCTAATTTTTACTTATTTAACATTAATTTATTTTTATAAACCAACGTGCCTTTATGATTAGCATATAAACATGATAGAGATACTCATAGTCATCAGCTCAGTCATTTTAGGTGTAATCTGCGCTATTTTTATTTTCCATATTCTTAAAAAAAGAAGAGATAGTCGGTTAAAAATTCTAGGTAATGTCAAGTATGAATTAAGTAGTCTTTACTTTGAAAAATCAGTTGCTTTAGAAGCTTTAAACAAGATAAACCAACATTTTGATGAAAAAAAAATTGACGAATTTGAAAGAGACAGGCTATCGCACAAATATATCAATCTTTTAGAAGAGTACGATAAACGTGCCTTTCAACTTAACCCTATACTAGAGGTCCAAGAGATTTACGAGTACAGAAATCAATTAAATTCTATATTATCAGACTATATTAAAAAAATAGATACAAAGCTGACAGGATTAGGGATAGGCAATAATCAATCAAATTTCGAGGATAAGGCTAAAGATGGTGATGGTGATAAGGATAAGAATCATTTAGATAAGTATCTCAAACAAACTACATCGATACTTGGCAAGATTAAAACAATAAAATCAAGTAACAAGAAAAACGATCAAATATTTTTACAGAGTGATAGCGACAACAAGCTAGAATTAGGATCCAGTATAGAAGCAGGAATGAATGAAACAGGAGGATCAATTAACGATATAAGCACGATAGATACTCAAATGGATAAGGATTCAGGAACATCATCGATTCCGCTGGATTCGAGACAATCCAAGAATAGAAACATTGACTTAAATGAGATTGACAAGATACAAAACGACATTCTTAAGACATTAAAAAGATTGGGGAGTTCATAAATAGCCAAAATACTATTATTTGAATTCTAAGAATGTAATGACTGCAATAGATGTGAGAGAGAGCGCTATGCCAGCTTCAATCGATTTAAATATACTTTCATTATCTTCATTATAAAGAATTATGTCCTCTATTACTTCCGGCTCTCACAACAATGGATCTTTAGATAAAAGCTTTGAAAATATAGCTCAACATATCATTGAAAATCATATATCCGATAAACCTCTTCTTATTGGATTAGGTAGTGGACGGGCCATTGCTAAAATTGTAAATCAGTTACCACCTTTAATTATAGAAACATGTAAATTTATTTGTACTTCATTACAAATAAAAATTGAAGCAGAGAAGAAAAAACTAAGCATAGTTGATGAGTCATTGATCCCCTTTTTAGATGTTTTAATAGACGGAGCAGATCAGATTGATAGTAAGTTCTTTATGATAAAGGGTGGTGGCGGAGCCTTATTCCGTGAAAAAATCTTGTATTACTCGTCTAAAAAAACAATAATTGTTGGAGACACCTCAAAATTTGTGCCACGTTTTTCAAGATCTGTGCCGCTGGAAATCCTGCCATTTGGGAGAACTGCAACGATACCTTTTTTGGACAAATTAAATGGTGTCCCAATACTTAGAACTTTGGAAAGGGGTTATCCCTATATAACAGAAAATGGAAATCTTATTCTAGACGTCATGTTTAACGATTATTCTAATGTTCCTCAATTGGATACAGAGCTAAAGGGAATACCAGGGGTTATTGAAACCGGATTCTTTGTACGCCCTGCAAGTGTTTGCTATTGTGCACTCGAGAATAACCAATACAAAGTCTATGACAATCCTGCGAATCTAACCAGACAACTTGGCTAGACCCAATTCCTATCACTTATATGGTGTAGATAATGAGTAACAGTTTTGACCATATCTTCAATAGTAATAGCTGCGATCTGATAATAAAGAATGCAAATGTTGTAATACCTAAAGTAGGAGTTCTTAGAACAAATATACTCATAGAAAATGGAAAAATCAAAGAGTTAAAGAATTCATCAGATAGTGTAAGTTATTCAAAATCAATAAATGCAAATGATAAATATGTATTGCCCGGATTAATCGATCCTCATGTACATTATGGAGTATTTTCACCTGTCGAAATGGCTGCAGCAACCGAATCCAAATCTGCTGCGGTTGGTGGAGTTACTACAATTATGCGAATGCTTAGAGTTTATGAGTCATACAAGGAAGAAATATCCAAACATCTAGAAGCTAGTTCAAAGAACCATTTCATAGACTATGGCATACATGCATCAATTCTAAATTCTGATCAAGTTAATGATATTTCTTATTTGTATCAAAGTGGGATACATTCATTCAAACTCTACATGAATCTAGGTTCGACAGATAATAAGATATTGATGGATATGTCTCCGTATAGAAATTTGCGTGTCCCAAGAAATGTGTTCATTTCAGATGAACTTTGTAATAGCGTCTTCGACAAGTCTTCAACATTTAAGGACTCAGTTATTCTCGTGCATGCTGAAGACCATAATACTTGCGCGAATCTCATTGAGGAAAAGAAGATAGAAAAGTCAAGGGTAAAAAGCAGTATTATAGATGCTAGTCCAGAAAATGTAAGAAATAATCCAGCAAACCCTGGCAATGATAATCCACTAGATTTATGGTCCAAATGTAGACCTCCCGAGAGCGAAGTAATTGCCATTAAAAAGATAATGAATATGGCCAGAAGATTTGGATCCAATATTTATTTTGTTCATATAGGATCAAATGGCGCATTAGATGCCATACTATATGAACGGCAGATAGGAGGTTGTAACGCCTATATTGAAACTTGTCCACATTATTTGACTCACACGGTTGATTTCGGCGATCTAAGGGGCAAGGTTGTACCCCCTTTACGCTCAAAGAATGATGTAGCTAGTTTATGGAATGCCATAAAAAATGGAGTAATTGATACTATAGGAACAGATCACGTTGCAAATACACTGGATTTGAAGTCCGGTGAAAATAATGATATTTGGACCGCACTGGCAGGATTCCCCGGAGTGGCCACCATGCTACCCGTCTTGTTACATTATGGAGTCAATCTAAGAGATCTTCCACTCCAGCGCGTGGTGGAACTAACAAGCTACAATACTTCAAAGATATTTGGCATGTTTCCTAAAAAAGGTACTATACAAAAGGGTTCAGATGCAGATCTAGTCATTATAGATGTTGATTTAATACAAAAGGTAACCCCAGATCTCTTGCAATCTTCCTCAGACTACACAATATATGATGGAATAAAGTTGCAAGGCTGGCCCATCACAACCATATCGAGGGGAAAAATAATTATGGAAAATGGTATAGTATTTCCTGAAAATTTGGGACATGGAAAATTTATACGTCAGGTAATCACATAATAAAAGAATAAAACTCAGAATCGACCATTATTTTAGAACGGAGATTTATAAAATCAGGGGAAAGGAATTACACTGGAATAATCCTTCTCATTATCGGATTCATCAGCCATATTTGAATTAAACGGCAAAGCCATAGGTACATCACCCTTGCTGTTGGTGGTGCTGGGGCTGCTACTGCTGGGGCTGCTGCTGCTGGGGCTGCTGCTGCTGGGGCTGCTGCTGCTGCTAGTGCCCTTGTCATCGTTGTTATTGTTATCGCCGATGTTATTGTTATCGCCGTTCTTGCTGCTAGTGCCCTTGTTATCGTTGCTATTGTCGACATCGTTGTCATTGTTATCGCCGGTGTTGCTGCTAGT
>DATEOO010000283.1:0-2593 GCA_035274085.1 Candidatus Nitrosocosmicus sp. | reverse complement strand
TGGTAGAGATGGATACAAGACCGAGGTCACGCAAAATCATATTGCAGGTAATGGGTGAATAAATGCATCTTGCGCCAACATTTTAAAAATTATTCTCAGATGAATGACTGACCTGATTAATTGTAGAACAATATCGTTATGAGGAAACAGAATTAGTGAAAAACCATCTTGAATCATTTATTTATTATATCTCAAAAGTATTAGACTATATCCCATCTTGAACCATATTTCATAGGGTCTTTCTAAGGTTATAATAATCGTGAATCAAAAATGCTAGAGTGAACAGGTCTCGATTAATAAATAACAATCTTTATATAATTATTATTAAAAACAAAATTAGACAGAGTATTATGTCTGAAAATGAAAAATTCAAAAATTTATACGAAAATGCTTATAATCAGCAGAAGCAAACGATCGAATCAAATTATACTCAATTCAAAAACATGATTGAAAATGCATATCTTCAGCATATACAATCCATTGAACTTTATTATACTCAATTCAAAAACATGATTGAAAATGCATATCTTCAGCATGTACAAATGATCAAAACAAATGCTTCTATAATGAAAACTTATTCTAGTATGTTTGGGAATAGCGAGATTGCAAGAAACATTGAAAAAATGGAATCAGATTTTTTAACTCTAAATGAGGAATCAAAAAAATCAATGGTCAAACAATTGGACCTCATTAAAGATAATTACCTATCTAACGCCGCTAAAATTAATGAAGAATATCATAAGATGCCTAATATTGATAAGTTTATTCCCAATTCTGATGGCTCAGTGGACTCCAAGTAGACATTTGAAGAAATAATATTATTTGAATAGCTTACTGTGCTATTCACTTACGAGTTTCAAGCAGATTCCTGATAAAATGAATGAATTTTTTTTCAGATCTAGTGTTTTACTTTAAAATTTTATTCTAGAGAAATTATCAATCATTTTTTACGCGTACTGCTAGTCTAAGATATATCCAATTATAGGATGATATTGCTGAGCTTAATAAACAAATTTCCTATAATAATATTATCGTTTGATATGAGCAAGATTAACCGTAAAAATAGGAAAAAGAATCCGTATAGAAGCAGCGTAAACAGAACATATGAGGTAGTCTCCCTAGGCCTACAGAGTGAGTTATTATGGCTTATGGCCTACCAGCCCTTTAACAAATTTGCAATTGATAATTGCAAAATAAGAATAAAGGCTTTGATGAACATGAAAAAAGCTCATAATCTATATACAGAATTTGGAGAATTATTTTCTAATTATCCATAGTGGCCATTTATAACTCAACTGTCTCAGCGGGAAATTTTATTAGTTTTCTTGCTACTATTTGGTATTCATATTCATGGCCATATGGCGCATAGAATTGTGATCACTTGAGTCACGAATTTGGGACTCCATTTTGTTATCTGACACTTGACCTTCATTCATTGAAGTGCTTTCACTAAAATTATCAATTGATATCATTCCTAACGCAGAAATCAATCCTATAACAATGAATATGATTCCAGTTATTTTGGCAATATAGATTCCTTTGGACCAAATTTTTTCTGCAAATATTATTCCTGCAAACAGCCCCATCCATAATATATTCATCCATCCTAATGCAACCATCAATAGAAAATATGGCCAGCAGCATCCAAGACAATACGTTCCATGGTATATACCCATTTTGAATGCCCCAACAACACCACTTTTCCAATGCCTCATAAAGAAACTCAGAGGAGATTCACAATAACTTAAGCATGTTTTCTTCAAAGGTGTAAATTGATACGCACCTGAAACTATTAGTAAAATTCCGTAAACCATTTCTACTTGTTGTTTATCAATTCCCATGCCAGTCCAAGCATTCATGGGGATAGACCATACCAAAAGTAATATTACGCCAATTACGGTCCATACTAAAAGGTAACATGCTATAAAAAGTAATATTTTCGATCCATATGCGTCTGGGACGGTCGTAAAAGACATTTTTCTTTTTTTCAAATTAAGTTTTAATTTTTTGTAATAATTTGATACAAATGGTGTTGGTGTTTTATTTTTTTTGTTGACTGTATCGTCGGCTCCATGTATGTTACCTTTGCCATTCCCAATATCATTTTCTTGCTTTCTTATCAATCTACTATAAAAAAGGATCATAGGTGAAACGGATGGAAACATCATGGCTGCCATTCCAATAGTCCAGCTAACAGTAAACAATACTATTGCTATTGGATCATAAGTCATCATTGCATACATCATGTCAGGTTGATCTTTTGATATAGCCCATGACAACAAAGAGACAAAAATCAGGGAAAAAAGAATGATTACTTGTGACTTATTCATGACTAGGGAGTGAATATGGTTACCAGAATCTTGTTCATAAGCCTTTAAGTAGGATCATTCAAATGCTATTAAGAGGTATATCTGAACTTGCAATAAAATCCGTTTCTGCCGGTATTATCCCATTTCATTCCATAGTCATCATAAGAGTATTTGCTAGATTTTGATATTACCAGATCTGATCCAGGTGCAGCCGAGAATGATGGGTTAGTCACTAATGATTCTCTATTGGGGTCAGCACCCTGTATTCCTTGTATTTGAAGTTC
>DATEOO010000282.1:0-9325 GCA_035274085.1 Candidatus Nitrosocosmicus sp. | reverse complement strand
AAGGTTAGAAATAATAAACACTTGATTATTAAAGAGTCTAAAAATGGTAAAATAAATCAGAGGGGTGATAAAAACAGAAAGCCATTTCCGGAGCTATTTGATGAGATCAATATTCAAATATTACAAGAATTATTCAAAAATAATGATATAAAATCTTCTGAAATTTCACTAAAGTTAAAAATCCCTCTATCTACTATCCAAAGGAGAAGAAATGCCATAGAGAAATCTGGATTTTTACAGCATAAATTTGAAATAGACCCTAAAAAATTTGGATTAAGAAGTGCTGATCTATTAGTCGATGTTTCAAAAGGAGATTGTGAAGAAATTGCAAAGGAAATTTTAAATCAATATCGTAAAAACATACTACAAATTACAATAAGAATAGGTAGTCCAAAGATAAATCTTATTGCAACAGTATGTTACAAAGACACTGATGAAGTATTTGAAATTATGCAACACGTTAGAAGAATGGAGCATGTTGAAAATGTAGAATGGTCAGAAGTTGTGAAAATCGTTCTAAAAAACGATAGTGGCATACTCGAAAGTATATTTGAATGAGTCCATCTATCACCATCATAGAGAACAGCAAATATAGTCGTAGTAAAGATTCTTCGATGATTCAAACTATTATTTATCCATGCCAACATTAAGGTGCGTAGTATGCTTGAAGTATGATGATATTCGAGGAAAACACTAAATCTCTCTTCACTTCTGATTTGTTCATTCAGCCAGGGTTAAATAAACCAGTGATATCAGATGACTTGGCAGAAGCAATGGTTGCTCTCTATAGAGGTGGAGGTATATTCGCAAGTGAGATTCCTGTCCGACATACTACCAAGAGGCTTATTGGGCTTAATCCGAATATGGTGTATCCGATGCATGGATCATGTATTGATAAATGTATGTTTGGAAAATACACACATGCCATTATGAAAAACGATTTTTCTTACACCAACATGCTTCTTGGTCGAAAAATGGAATATGATGTTACATGACAATGCACCGTATATAATTTTGATAATTTAGATATAATATTGTTCTATTATTTACACTTGCTAACACTTTATCTATAAATTTAATAACTGAAATAATTTAATGGAAAGAGTATGGAATCCCATTACCACTGAGGACTTAATCCTCACGCGGCCAGACTGTTACTAAATGTATTACCGGATCTTTTGTAAATTAATCACTATGATTTGATCAAAATCAAAGAATTCGCTATGATGTTAGAAGTGAAGAACGCTACTAGTTTTGGATTTAACAACTTGATTATATAACTGTCAGAAATGAATTATTGTAAGGTATATCGTTATCATCGTGCTACGCTCTTAGGCGTGTGAATTATTTCTGTAGTAGGTAATTCTAATGATTTGTTTTTTACTATGCCTTTGTATATGGATATATGATGTTTTGCTATATTGTCCCAAATTAAGTCTTTTTTAAACTCTTTAACACTTGATTCATAATGTTTGTAATGTTTGTCCATTTGTTCAAATGCCTTTTCAAATTGACCAGGATCACGCTTTGTCATCATTCCCAGACTCATGGATGAGAATTCTTTAAAAAAACCTAGGTCCGAAGCCACAAATGGTTTTCCATGTCCCAGGCCGTCAAACATTACACCAGAACCTGAACATACCTTATAGGGTAAAAATACCACATCACAAGAAAAAAATAATAATGAAAGTTCTTCCTCTGATAGATATTTTTTGTTTAAATTAATCACTTTATCATCATGAAATTCAAAATTGATTTTTTCATTGTTATAAAAATTCTTTGAATAGTTTACTACCAGTCTCCACTCCTTTGGCATTTTTATTTTTCTTATAATATCCCATCCTTTCGTATTAGTAATGAATCCCTGAGCTAAGGCTAGTCTTCCATTCTCTGGAAGATGCATTTTCTTTCTTGCTTCAATACGTGAAATCTCTTTTTTAAAATATGATGCCGATCCGTGATATACCACATTTGTTCCGGGGATTAGTTCTCTCATGTAATTTGAAAGTACTATTCCATATGCACTCTTAGACATAAGGTCTTTGTTGATTCTATGCATAGAAGAATAATTAACGAAATGTTGCCAGTATTTATAAAGTGCGAAGATCCTTAAAAAATCCTTATCATTATCTTTTTCTTTAATGTTTCTTAATTTCATCCATTGATTAAAGTACATAGAAGTGTGAAAAGTAGTTACTATTGGAGTTAAACATTTATCATAGAATTTATCAAGACCTGTTGAAGTTTTAGAAGGCTTTAAAGTATTTAGGTAAAAGCCGTAAAGTCCAAACTCATGTTGCACATGTACTATATCTGCTTTCGTCTCTTTTGCTAATTGTAGTAATAGTTCTGAATTGTTCTTGTTATGCGGTGAGATGCCTTTGAAATCTCCAGAACCATCTGAACTAGACACGACTGCAACATCTATATTATTTGAGCGCAGTGAATTAACCAAGTTGTTTGTATAACGACCCACACCACCTTGCATGGGAGGATATTCAGCACAAACCATTAAGATTTTAAAATCTGCAACCACTCTATTTTATACACCAAAGAAAGTAAATCATACTTAAAATATTTCTACAAAGTCCAGAGTAAAAACGTATATTATGAAATGACAAAATAACCAAAAGTATTTGGAAATATTTAGTGATATAGGCTATATAGATTGTTATACTAGCAATTACAATGTCGGAAGAACCGCTTAACAGAGAAGACGATCTTCAAGAAGAAGTAAAAGATACAGCTGATAATACAGAAAGCACATTATACGAAGCAGGAGACAAAATCAAAGCAGGTGCTAAGGCAATGGGAAATAAAATTAAAGACCCTGATAAGGACATGGGTACAGAGTACAATAAGGAAAAGTTCAAAGAAGAAGTAAAAGATTACTAAATTTCAATATCTAATTTTTGTGATTTTAAGTATTCATTTATAATCAAATCCTTACTCATATAGGAATCTTTAACGACTTTGAAAGAAAGTATGTTTATGAGTTGAATTTAGAGGCTTGATATCCTTGCGTATCGGTTATGGATTGTGGCCTAATCAAATTAATTTTTCATATTGGGTAGTTGGTTTTAGCTTAGATGTATCGGAACCATACTACCACAGGGAACTTAAAATCCCCAGGGGCCCGAACTTGAATTCTCATAGTGAATTACATTATATCAGACCGCATCAGGACTATCGCACCCCGTACTATCTAGAAAGTAATCCCACGGATTAATTATCAAACCCATGCGAAAATCTACACGATTTCCACCGAATACGCTACTAATGGATAGTAACTATTGATAGTAACGACCGAGATACAATTATCATATGAAATCAAAGTAAAGTGAATGAAAATTGAAAAAATGTTATGTTGCTAACAATTCTGAGCGCTACATTTTAAGAATGCAAACTGCTGATCTATAAGTCACAAAATATCTTGGTTTCTTAATGGTAAACTGAATGTAATGGTTGCTCCTTTTTCATTTTTGTTATTTTGAGCCCAAATGTTACCGCCGTGAGCATCGATAATATTTTTGGAAATATATAGACCTAGTCCAGTGCCTTGATCTGATTTTGTAACAAACTTGTTAAATAGTCGTGGTAAAATTTCTTCATCAATACCTTTTCCCTTGTCTTTGATAGATACTATTACCAATTCATTATCCTTTTCATCATCTTTATCGCTTATTCCACGTTCAGCGTCTTTGGAATTCCCATGATTTGTTTTCTCCTCGTTATTTTGACTTTTTGTGGCTGAAATAGTAATGGATTCGCCATTTGAAAATTTAATTGCATTATTCATTAGGTTTGAGAGAACTTCATAAATTCTTATTTTATCTGCAAATACCATAAGAGGTTTGTATTGTGGTCCAAAAATTATGTCAGGTGGAGCAGGTAAGTTTGCATGAAGCGAAGCAACGCTTATTTTTGTAAGTACGTCTTTAATCACATTTTGTATTTTTTCGTTTAAATTAAAGGATTCTTTATGTAATTCTAATTTGTTGTTTTCAATTCGCGAGGTTACTAGTATATCATTCACTAGCTTCTCAAGTCTTTGCGAATTCTTATCGCCTGATATGAGCCTACTTGTAAATTGTTCTAGTCTAGGCTTATCTTTGATTAAACTCTCAAATTCTTTAATGGTTGCTTCCTTGTCTTCTGCAGAATTTTGTAAAAGTGATGGGATATATGTTTCAATCAATTCGAAATTTCCTGATAAGGCTTGGATTGGTGTCCTTAGTTCATGAGCCGCAATATCTACGAACTCCTTTTGATTTAGCAATAGTTGCTTTATCTCTTCGTGGGCTACAACTAGATCTTCATTGACTTTGGCAAGTTCTTTATTGGTCAATGCGAACCTTTCATTCGTTTCCGTCACTTTGTCATTTGCTACAATTAGATTCCTTTCTGATTCTGTTAAATCCTTTTTTGCATTTTTTATTTCTTCTATTTTCTTTCTAATTTCATTATTAGCGATGTATAGAGATTCATTTACCTCTCTCAATTCATCGGTCTTGGCTAGCAATTCACCTGTTTTTATGGTAAGGAGATCTTTTACATTCAAACCTTTATTGCTTTTAAACTCTGGTAGCGTTATGGTTATTCTATATATGTTGCAAAAGATACTTTAAATAAATAACTATCTAATGTAGGAACAAACTTGAAATCATTAAGTATATAGTAAAGATGTATTCACTTTACCATGCAAGAAAATACCAAAAGCAATGACGATTGAACAAAAAGGGGTTTAATTAGTTCGTTAGAAGTTATTGTTTGCGAATTTTCTCGCCTTTTCCATGATATCAGCATATGTTACTACCTGTTGAATGACAAGACATATTATAAAAGATATTGCAAAAATTATAGCCAAGAGAAAAGATAGATGACCTAGGAGATTCATAAAATTTCATTTACATTATTCTATTTAACCTGTGCAGATTTTTTATGAATATTCCTTACTTCAGCTATTCAGCTATCTTATACTATGGTAAATTATAAAATATAGTCTGATTCAACACATTTAGATACATGTCCACAACTAGGGCAGCTTTCAAGATTTGAAAAATTCCTATGGAAATTATGATCACCCATTCGGTAGATATTTGAAATATGGTTAAAATCGCATTGTTGACATTTTATTCTTAGAGTCATAGTGTATAGTGTCACTGCATAGTATTTAGTCTTTTATAATAGACCGAAGGAAATTGTATACGTCGTTTACTGAATTATAGTATGATTTATCCTAAAACGCATATCAGTGATTTTTGATTCGCGATAGAATAACTAAGGTAATGGCTACAGATTGAAATTATGGTGATCTCAGTATTGAAAATATGTTGGGATTTTATCACGAAATACTCACAGATCTGTGACTCGTCCCGTCCGGACCATCTACCTAATTGATAACGATGGGTAAAGGTATAAGATATATGATAGTTCTTACTTTTCTCTTTTAAAACAAATCTTTTTAATTTTCATTTTCACATAAGATCCTCCTACTAATAACCTTTACCTATTTCCAGATAAAGTCAAATAAACGATCTTTTCGTTTCTGTTATTTTATGTTCTTTTTTGAGCATGAATCACAGTATTTTTCTATAATGGTAGCTCCCTCTACAGTGAATACTGCTTCTTGTGTAGCCTTGTTACCGCAAATTACACAAGGTTTTGTATTTCCGTTAACATCCACGAATGATCTTAGCGACGAAAATTTCTTATGGAAAGAGTGCAAAGACATGATTAGAGGTTTAGAATTTTTTTCGCTTGTCATATCATCTATATACATTTCGCATCTATTAAGTAAGTCACGACGCATATGGCTGATAGATTACTCTAATCGTTACTATGAACTGAAAAATATATCGTTTTCAACTAGTTTTAGCTGATAATAGACAAATATTAATCAAAATACTAATAAATAAAATCATTTCATATCACTCTTTGGATAACTATTTCTAAATTAAATGAATTGTGCTTAAATTAGTGCTTCAAGAATATCTGACTCGGTATACGGTGAATGCACTCATTACCTTTAGATAATTTTCTTTCTATGAAATAGAATTGTCCTTTAGCTTTAAAGAAGTTTTTGATATGGCTTGTATTGATTATTATTATCAATATGTTTAAAAATAGTATGAATATATTAATTTCAATTTGCAAGAAATACTGGATAATATATACAAATGGGTTGATTTATCCAAACTAAAGGTAGAGACAGATCACAACCTGATAAAATCTCAGAAAATTGATTTTATTGGAAAGGTAACTATCAACGATAGATATGGCTACAATATAGTAATCCTTAATGAAGCTGAGATTGTCAAAATATCAACTTCTTATAGATTCAATCAACAACTAAATAGTCAAATTTCAGATCTCAAAAACAGTGGTATAGAATTCCTACGCAATCTGCAGTTATCATTATTACAAATGAATTTACAGTATGTTTTTATCCATAAAAACCATGATCAACCAGTGAGTTTGGACAAAAAAGTACCAATCAATATTGATGATTTAGAATCTATCGACATAAGTAAGAATCTTTATTTTGATGGGTTTAATCAAAATCTTTTCTTCGAAGCAGTTACTAATATAATAAATGCGATAGAAGTCATTGACATTCTGTATCAAAGATAGATATGAAAAACACATAATATTTGTTGCAAGATTATAGACTTCTACCTTCAAATTAGATCGAGTGACCGCCCAATTTATATAATGCATTCAATTCATATCTCTTCAATCGTTAACTACAAATTAAGTTACTAGTTTGATCCGTCGAGTAATTTTCAAATTTAGAACTGTATACACTCGGATTTAGAAAGTAATGTTTTTACTCGTTATTATTGATTAGTTCGTTAGTCTAGTTCTTAAGAGGTAATTTATTGCTAGAAAATTTTCTTGCCTTTTCTATGACATTATGATAAGTTACTATTTGCTGAATAACCATACAAACTATAAAAAATAATGTCAAAATCACAGCCATGAAAAAAGATAGGTATCCTAGAAAATTCATATAGTCATAACTATACTATTGCATTTATTACTTTGGTACTATTGATATTTATATAATAGTCAAAAAGTTTTCTATAAGCCCTATAGTAAGAAAATAATCCGGTCCAACTATTGTTTATTAGTATCATGATATATTCTTCATTGAATTTTTACTCATAGTAATTCTTGGCATTGAACTTACTGAAAATTCAGTCCATACACCGATTGGTCACTCGGGTTTAAAAAATTTCAACATTTTAAAAAAGAACTCAATTAATTTTTCTGTGTTTAACAAAATAGTCAATCGAGTTTTTATGGTGCCATATTTCATCATGTAACATCAGATCAGAATCACTCGAAATACTTAGACCAGCATTGCATAAATTACATGTGACCTTATGATTGCGATCGCCTTTTCGTCTATTTGAATTCATAGGGTACAGTCATAAATCTCAGGGTCATAAACATTGTTATTAATATGCTATCTCAATGAGGTAAATTTTTTGACCCTGATAGCAGCAGAGCCATCTTTAACCATCTTAATATGTCATTATTACTCACTATAACTTTATCTAAAAAAGATTTTTATCGCAATAGTATAATTAACCAGAGACATATCTTTTAATGTCGTAATGTAATTTGTCCTTGACATTATATAAGACTAAGGTGCAAACATAACAACGGTAAATTAAAACTCAAATTCGGCAAGTCTGAAGACAATCGAAAACAGCAAACAGTAATTCTGGTAGTGCGACTTTTCTATAAAACAGGTATTCAAACCAATAGACTTATTTTAATTTGGAGGGGATAAAAAGTCCACTAAAGTCAAATTCAAACCTTTTCTTGATATTAGGAAAATTGTATCCATCCATTTCAAGGTGAATACGGCCAATGGCTAATAATTACGTAAAAATCTCCAACTTCCATTTTGAAAGCTTTCAATAAATCGTATTCCTTCCACATTATTTTTTATTCGGGTAGAACCATTCTTCGGGTTTTGAGTTTGATTTCTCTTGTTGATAACTTCTATTAATTTTCTCACACTATTATATACATTTCTTAGTATAAGAACATTGAGGTCATTGATAACATCGTAAAATTACTCTACAGTGGCGTAGGTACCTGAGATAATTGCAATAAAATAGTCAAAATGTTTACTAGTTCCAGTGGTTCTTCATTGATACTAATTGCTATCATATATCTTTAAGAATGTCCCATGCGTTGCTATAATTAGTGATTTTCAGATTTTATGTTAGCATAGATTATAAATGTGGAATCATTGCCCCAATATCAATAGAATTTATACGAACTGTCGACAGTTACATAATAAACAATGATGATCATAAAACTTTGGACCGGTAGGTTCATTCCTGTGCTCATTCTTTGAATGATTACAGTTTTTGCACATTATTACTTTAAAATTATCGATGGTACTCACAAGTTTTGATTAGAATTACGAACTATTAATGATTATTAATAGGGTATAATACGATTACTAATGTAAACATAAGCAAGCACAGTAATGATACTCTAATTCGAGAAAGCTAATTTCGATTTTTGTTGTGGTAATTGAAATTACTTAACAATTGTAATTTAACTATAAAGTGATTAAGTATTTGATGAGATATTCAATAAAAACTTGTTGCAATATAGATTGCAATTGGATAGATGGGGTATATTCTTAGATGACTCATTGAGAGGCATCCATTAAGTAATCTTTATGCCATCTTTATATACTAATTGTCCTATAGTGTTCATACACACGTAATTTCTAAGTTACCATTCGATGATATTGATGACGATGTGTCTTCCTATGTAATTTTGGAAATAAAAGAAGGGATATTGTGGCTATATTCATGTTATAAGTCTCTTTTGTGTGAAGATGAAATCATGAAAAGGTGTTTACATTCACCTAGTTTATGCCACTGCCTTCTTTTTGTTTAGACGGATATGGAGTATTAGCTAACTTTATGCGTTTACTAGGATTATACATATTCTCAAATTTATAATTAGATGAAGATCAAAGGAATAAATTCCATCATCTTTAGATTTGAATACCATTATTTGATTACAACTTGTCAGCAAAAATACTTGTATGAGTACGTATGAGTCACTATCTACCGTGTCTATCTAAAATTTATAGGATAAAAAGTATTATCAAATATGGAAAATGTCAATCCAATTCCACAAGGATTTATATGTTGACAATGTTGATGAAACCTTCCAAAGGGCGATAGCCGCTGGCGCGATTTCAATGAGAGAACCTACTGACGAATTTTACGGAGATAGAGGTGCAGGAGTTTTAGATTTTGCAGGCAACAATTGGTATATTGCT
>DATEOO010000281.1:0-2317 GCA_035274085.1 Candidatus Nitrosocosmicus sp. | reverse complement strand
GGATTGGCAAGTTTGGCTCCCTGAGCAAATGGCAAGACTCTTCCATGTAGTGTATGTATTCCAAACGTATTAATAAAATGAGGGGTTTTACCAGAGCATCCAATCCCAGAAAAAATTGCAGCTTGATGAGAAGGTATTGCTAATTCATAAAGGGACATTTGGATTGCATTAAGTATACCAAAGTCTCCACAACCGGCACACCAGTCATTATGAACCGATGTTTTAAAATCGGCTAATTTATACTCCATCTTTTAATACAACTCTATGTTCAGATAGGTTATTAATTATGTTTATTAAAGAATCATATATCTCAGTATGTGACATTGGCCTACCATTATATTTTAATATGTTATAATCCGAGTCCAAAGATGTATTTTGTTTAATTAGAATGTCTAATTGAGATAAATAATTCATCTCAATAATTGTTATTATTGTCTCAACGTTGGAAGATATATTATTACTAGTATTCAATTTTTTCAATTTATTATTCACAAGATCTTCTAAAAGTTTCGCTGGGAAAGGATTTAATAATTTAATTTGAAGGTATAAGAATTGGATTGTATCATCTGTTTCGGTAATTTTTTCTAGGGAATCTAATATTGCTCCTTTGGTAGAGCCCCAACTAATTATTACCAGTAATTTTTTAATGGTATCAGTTGATTTATTTTCAAATTCAATAGTAATTTGCTCCTCTTTAGGTATTTTATTCTGAATTAATTCTAATTTGGATAGTCTTTTGTCCATCATGTTGATCCTTGTTTCTGGGTCCTCTGTTATGTGACCCATTTCGTCATGTTCATCACCAGTATTCCAGAATATTCCATTTTGTGTTCCTAATGGAACACGCAGGGAGATCGGATCTTCACTCAAATTGAATCTCTTAAAATGATCCGCAAAACCTTGTTGTTCAATATCTACTGAATTACCCTCTAACATCTTCCCCCTTTCAATCTTCAGATTCTTATACTCAAAAGGATCGCAAGTAATGATGCTATTAGAAAGATATTTGTCTAGCATGTGGATAACTGGTGTCTGGAAGATGTCTGCGTAATTGAATACTCTGATTGTATCATAGAAGCTTTCCTCGATATCACCAGAGGAATATACTATCCTAGGAAATTCTCCATGTCCTGCACTAATTGCAAACAAGAGATCGCCTTGTTCCTGTCTGGTGGGTAGTCCCGTCGATGGTCCTGCCCGTTGGTATAAACTAACCAGTAAAGGAACCTCATTTATTCCTGCCCATCCTAATGCTTCTGCCATAAGTGAAAATCCTGGCCCCGAAGTAGTAGTACAGGCTCGTACACCAGTCAAAGCCGCTCCGATAGCCATGGTTATAGCGGAGATCTCATCTTCTGTTTGGATTACTACCACAGATCCATTTTTTTTATCATTTTGCTCTAGTATCTGGTTCGATTCTAGATATTCACTATCATCGGTAGCTGGCGTAATCGGATAGTAGGTCTGAAATCTACAGCCGGCCACCATCTTTCCTAGAGGTGAAGTCTGGTTCCCTTGTGCAATAATGGAATTATTATTTACTTCAGCGTAATTCTTCTTTACAAATGAAAATTTTTCTGGGATCGCCGTGAATTTCTCCTTAACATACGAGTATGTAAAATTTGCCGCTTTCACGTTTAGTTCTGCGATGTTTGGTTTGTTGGCAAAGGTGTCTAATATCCCTTGTTCCATAAGTGGGATATCAAAATCTAAAACTGCCAAGGAGGCTGCAAGTGACATTACATTGGTGATCCTTGCTAATTTACTTAGGGAATGGTCTTGGATCACCTCTGAAAACTTGTTGATTAATTTAGCATAGGGCAATTCTACAAGAATAACTTTTCTCTCTTTGAGCTCATCTATTATGCCGGCAAGACTAAATTCTTTATTCTTGCTCTTTAATATATGTAAAATCCTTTTTTCCGATGATTTATCCAAAGTGTGTATATCCTCAATTTTCTTTCCAACAACATCTGGATCATAAATCATTATCCCGCCTTTTATTAAGAATGGAGAATGTCTCACTATAGTCTCAGCATCAAATGTTACCAGAATGTCGATATCATCAACATGAGACCTTACAATCTGATTTGAAAATCTGACAGAAAAGTAACTATGTTCTCCTTTTATGTTTGAGTGGTATTCTCTCTTTCCGAATACATTCAAACCCGACATCGCTATAGATTTTAGAAATATGTGGGACGCTGAATCTACTCCGCTTCCTTGAGGCCCACCAATAACCCAAGAAATGGACTCTCTAGAAATAACCATTAATTAAACTAATATTAGCACTTGTTCTTATTATAGTTTCAACCCG
>DATEOO010000280.1:0-7888 GCA_035274085.1 Candidatus Nitrosocosmicus sp. | reverse complement strand
CATATACATTGCATACCTTCCGGCCCTGATATTTTATTACCTTAATTTAAGAGGCAGTGTAGTTATATTTCAAAATTGGACTCGTAATATATCTATTACGAAACCCCTTGGGCCCATTAACTAAATGGGCTCATATACTTGAGCCTCTTTTATTTAATTAATTAAAGACACATAAAATGAATCAGAGGAAAATTGTATAATGTTCCAACAAATTTATTCTTTATCTAAATAATAAGAATAGTAAAATCTTATAATATTTTTTTACATTTAATTTTACCATAAACATTTTTAATACGAGTTATATCGCTCATTAATATGTAATAATTAACAATATGAGCATTACCGATAAAAAACATACAACTATTTTAGCTGTTATTTCGGCTTTAGCCATTGTTATGACTTTGTCACCTTTGGGATCAAACTTTAATTCGAACGTGGCGTTTGCAGGCGGAAATCATCATGATGACGATGATGAAGATGATGCCGGAAATAGCGCGTCACAAATAATAGCCCAAGTCCAGCGTTCTTTACAAAATAGCCAAGTGGTATCAGGCGGCGACATTGAGGATTCTGGCAACAACTTTAACTTTCAAAACCAAGAAAATTCCGGTAACAATGCAGCAGCTCAAAGCGGCGGAGACGATGATTATGATGACGATGGTAATAACTCTAACCAAGGCATTGGCCAATCTCAATCTTCACGTCAAAACTCTCAATGTGTAGCTGGAGGTAGTCTGGGTAACTCTTGCAACAATGTCAGTTTCCAAAACCAAGAAAATTCCGGTAACAATGCAGCAGCTCAAAGCGGCGGAGACGATGACGATGGTAATAACTCTAACCAAGGCATTGGCCAAGATCAGAGTAATGAACAAAATGCACAATGTGTTTCCGGAGAAGATGCAATAGTTTCTTGCAACAATGTTAGTTTCCAAAACCAAGTAAATAGTGGATTCAACGTATTAGGACAAGACTAGTCCTTATTACTTTTATCTTTTTCATCATTTAGTGATTTTGATCAAGGATAATCCTATATCTCATGAAAAACTAGCATTTGTTTAGCAAAATCTCTTGTTAGTAACCATTGTTTAAAGTATAATAAAGTGTAGTAAAATAGGAGAACCCGATTAATAAAAGGATTTTGATCGCCACAATCCATTTTTTTATGACTGGGAGAAAATTTTCGGAGTTTCTCGGTTTTTAATAATCAAGTACTTTTTAATCTTCTTTATAGAAATAGAGTGTATATTAAGTCCAAATTCTACAGACCTGCGTTGAATGGGATAATTAGTATTACCATTTATTAGTTCATTAGATTTGTAAAAATAAAATTTACAGTCTTATATCAAAATATAACTTGTCCCTGAGAGATAAAGGTTCTTCTCACTAATTTTTGTTTTATGATAGCGTCTTTTATTATCACAAAGGTCTTTGCATAAACACATCACCTCTATAATCGTCATTGTAGCGTTTTGTGTCCACAAAGCCATTCTTTAGGTATAGATTTCTGGCCGCTTTCAATTCGCTTGAGCTGTATAAAAATATTTTAGAATAACCTGCCTTTCTTGCAAAGTCTAAAGTCGTATCCAACAACCCCTGTCCTACTCCCAATTTTCTATGTTCTTTTGATACAAACATTCTTTTTAATTCACAAACCAAATGAAATTGCACGAGGTTTCTTATAGCTGCTGTACCGATTATCCTATTGCTATCTTCAATTTCTGCTACATACAGACAACCACCATTAGGTTGATTGTAGTATTCTCCAAAATGAATTAAATCTGAATCTAAACCGTTTAAATCAACTTTAATGCCAAACTCTTTTTCAACAATGTCTAAAATTAGAAAAAAGATACTCTTTGAATCCTTATCTGTGAATTCTCTTATTAGGAATTTAGTAAACATAATCTGCTAACAGCAAAGTCAAAGTCAGTATATATATTATTTTCATATGAGTCATCAGGAAAGTCAATCAAACGGGGCAAGGATAACCTTGGTCCTATTGAATAGGGTGATAATCTATTTTGGTTATGGTGATTGAATTTCTTGTTGAGAAAGAGAAGCATCTGATTTCGCAACATAGAATGACCTTTCATAAAAATGAATAGGTATACTTTTGTCATTATTTTCATCTTGCGAATCACTCCACAAACCTACTATTACTCTATAATCACCTTCTGGGGCAGATTCTGGGATTTTCCATAACCATTCAAACCAATTAGTTTTTACATTCCGTCCATGAATCTTTCCTAAATCCGTTGGGATATTGTGAATATTCCATGTATCCTGTATGTTTCCATTGATGGTTTCAACACAAAAAGATGTAACATTACCGCTTGCAGCATCTAGATGCAATGTATTTGAAGGAAACGATGAATGTTTGGGTGGGATAATTTCTGCTGCAAAATAACTGTGTTCTGTATTGCCATAAAATTGGGATTTGAAAATAACGAAATCTTTATTTCTGACAAATTTTTCTTTCACATTTTTTATTCCACCCTCAAAAGTTGATTCGCCTATATAGACAAAACGACTTGTTTTTATTTTGTCATCGTCAGTATGTTTTTTCCTCAAAAAAATATCAATTAATCTGGAAATAGTCATTACACACCGATTATATATTATTGTCCACCGCATTTGTTCCATGATTTAATAATTAGTAGATACTCTACTGATATAACAATTTATTAAAATAGATTAATTATGCTATATTGTGTATTATAAGGAAGGACTGCGCCCCTTTTCATTGCCGACTCTACCACCAATGTTCCCAAAATTTTGTTAGGAATGGTGTCCTGATATTAGAAGGACAAATTGATAACCAAACCCCTATTCAACAATCATAACTACTTCAACAAAGATTGACAGAAGTAAATCATCCTGATCTTCAAATTATTGTCTATCCAGATCTTGGACATTATTTTGTCCCTAACAATCAATGGGTATCCTCAGGTGGTCCTCAGATGGAAGAAGATGTATTTCAGGATATGTATGAATGGCTCAAATCATTCGCAAGAGCTGGAAATTATGAAGTACAGTAATGAAATCGAGATTGATTCTGACGATGTCAACTATACAATATGATATACTAATTATAAAGGCATGAATTTCTTAACGTAGGGATAGTCGATCTATAGCAGCATCGTTTTATAGACTAAAACGCTTTTTAAACCGCAAACCAGATATATCTCTGCTAATGTTATTAAGCCCCTCTACTTATAAGACTCACTCCCTTGGGCCCATTATCTCAATGGTTCTTTTATTAACGTTCTACAAATAAAAGGAATTAACTATGGTGTGTTGAAATATAAAAATGAAAGAACAATTATTGCCAAACCAAACTAACAATACGATTCCAAACATTTGATAATAAAAATTGATTTTAAGTTAACTGTGACTATCAACAACCTAACCAGTTCCACGCTTAGTAGTATATACTTTGTAAGGCCTCTCATTATGTTTGTCAATATATTTCCAATCCATATTTTTCAAAGAAACTATTTCAAAGTCGGATTGTGATTTAGGATGTAATAGCGTATAAAAAGTTCCTCCTATAGAAATCCTGTCAGGGTGAGCAATGGATGTAATTTTGGCGGTAACGTTCATAAGATATCCTATTAAATCTATTTGAGAACTTTTGTCTTTTCCATATTGGATCACCACATTTTCTCCCTCCGCCATGCCTATTTTGATTTTTAAATCTGGGTAGCCATGCCTACGAAAAACGGGATTAATATCGTTTCTAACTGCTGTTAGCATTGAAATAGCGCAACGATAGGCTCTATCACAAATAAGATATTTATTGAATCCTGAAGGGAAAAATGATATTATGGCATCGCCTACATATTTTAAAACAAAGCCGCCATAACTTTCTATTATTGAGGATAACTCATGAGAAAATGCTTTTACGATAGTAACGAATGTTTCGGTTGGCAATGTCATGCTCATTTTGGTAGATGCTGCTATATCCGCATACATTATAAGCAGATCAATTTTTGAATTAACATGTTGAAGTAAAAACCTTTGACCTCTCTCAATGGACGTATTGTATTCGTATCTTTCGCTTAATACATCTTCCAACCGACCTTGTCTCAAATTGCAAAGTGTTTTAAAATCTAAGATACTATTTTCTTCAATATTAGTCATATCTTCATGAGTATTTTCGTCTGATCTTTTGTTAGTTTTGAATTCTTCAACCGAATTGTCATTCTTGCCATGATTATCATAATCTACTGATTTCAGAGTGTTACATACCCTAATATTCTATAATAATATTATCATGATTTTTGCTTGGTTAAAAAAATTGTAGATTTTACACTATATTTTTAACTCTTTCCTTTAGATCCGAAATTTATACCGAGTCATTTGAATGGATGTATCGAATTTTTGATAATCGTTTTGGAAACAATATCTACAACTCTTTGCATTCGACTGACTGAATTTATATAAAATTAAATAATCCTGAATCTGATAATGACATTATTGAATCTCTCCTTCCCACAAAACTTAACCCCACCTTAGCCTTGTATAAAATATGGGAATTTAAGTTCTCATTTGGATGTATGGCAATACGGGAGACATTGAAATTAACCTTCGGATTGCTTTATGATCACATTTGTTTTGACTTTAATTTGATTTAATATATCAAATCTTTTAGAATAATCTATGATTCTACCTACTATATTCACAGGAGAGTATGCCAATATTTTCTCGTTTTTGCTTATTGGTGTTGGTCCATAGAATAAACATATTGCTCTCCCCTGTGGCCAAAATGCTACATCCAATTCCTTAACTTCTGTCTTTGCATTATCATCTTTTTCAACATCTATGGCAGTTGGATCAGTATACAGTTCGTCTCCCCATTTGTTAATCTTGACTTCAATTGGTAAATGATCAATTATGGCCTGAAAGGTCTTTGGGGAAAGGGATTCATCTAGTTCTATTCTGATATTTTTATCATCAAGGTCAGGAAATACCACAACGATGATCTTTTTCATTATACAATTTTAACTAAAGCAGGTCTAGTACTCAAATATTTGGGTTATGTTTTCTCCTTATTCATATACAATAGCTGGTATCATAATTTGATAATTAAGTGATACTATTCTAATAAAATCTATAGATCCATTACTGAAGACCATTGGTGACATTAGGTCCGTTTGACTCAGTCTGCTAACTGACACCTTAATTTGTACCTCAAATAGCCTACAAGAGATATCCAAATAAAACTTCCAAATAAACTTAGTACGAAAGCTAGTAACAGTGCTAAATTTAGGAATAAAGAAAAGGATAATCTCATATTAGATCTTTATAGGCTTTTGAGAGAAAATTAAAGTTCTGAAAGGTATCAAAATACTACCTTTAAGGCAATTGTTGCCTATTCAAATTTCATCCGACTAAGAGAAATTTAGTAGAGAGATAAAACCCAAGAAGAGGTCCTCAAATGCTACTAATGGACTATATTCGAATTTGTGAAGTTAGCCTCATGATAAGGGTCCTTTATCCAGTAAAAATGTTTCAAAGTTCGATATGCCAGTCATATGGATATCGATTTGCAATACAATTATTTGTCTCCTAATAATTCCTCTTTGATTTTGCAATCATAAAATCAGACATATGAATTACGAAAATCCCTAGAAATCCTGTGATACATCCAAAAATGGCCAAAATAATATTTTCAGGTAAATGACTAGGATATCCCAATTCTTTTAAGACTATCTGAATTACAAGTATTATTACAATATTAGAAGATCCTATAATTGCTGTAAGAGAAGCACCAATCCTACGTAGGCCAACTACATAAGATAAAGAACCAATAAATGGAATGAGAGAAAATAAGATCAAGATAACTAAATTACTATGGACCGATAGCAATTCCATCTGAGATGGTGATTCTTTCAAATATTGTGCTGTTGTAAACGGTGTTTCGTATAACAATGAAAGAACCAAAAACACCAGAAGGATCATACCTGAAAGACACATAGATGCACCTGCCACCTGAACTGAAGAATGTATCTTGACTAATTTTCCCAGAAATAATACTCCAACTGCGAAACCTACTGCAGACAGGATAGCTTCTAAATCACCAAAACTAACTAAAGAGAGGATTGTAGGAAATATTGGGTCATGATTTACACCCACAAGGAAGTTTGATAGATCAGAATTGCCAAAATAATCAAAATGCACATCGCTAGCTAGAGACAGAAAGAATCCTATTGATCCGATAAGTATACCAATAATTTGAAATTTGTTTAATCGTTCATTCAAAAATACTTTTGCTAAAATAATTATAAGAATGATTTCAATTGGTGCAGCTATAAGGGCTTCTTTAGATGCCCCTATTCGATTTATAGAGTCATACCATCCATATATTCCCAATGAAAGTGACAAAGATGCCATAATAAGAGCCTTCCAACTTTTAGTAAATATCTTTATAAGATCTTTGTTATTTTTCAAGATGATAGATCCGACCGATAACAACATTATACCAGATAGCGTTATACTCAAAGAAGAAAGTACTATGGGAGAAATCCTAACAAAGTAAATGGTAAGATATTCGATGATGATTGATTCTAATGAAAGTGCAAGAGCATACACAAAGACTATCCATGATTTGTAAAATAACAAAAGATCATTTCACTATGTTTTTATCTTGTATATTAGGTATTTCATCATAAAAAAGAATCTTTTTCAAACCACAGGAAAATTCGTTAAACGCTATTTTGGTAATATTCCGCTGTCAAATGACAATTAAATACCGAAATGGTCAGATTAAATGCTCTGAGCTTTTAATTAAGATCATATCTGTCTAAGCGGCTCTGGTTTAAGTATGTGTATCAGAAATAGGTTGCCTTCCGTATACCCTCAGTCTATATTTGTACTTTTCAGTCTTATTTCTAAAGGGAACGTTTTCATTCTCATCTAGAATAAAATTACCAATTAATCCTTACATACAATCTAATTTGTTGCTAGTCAATAATACCCAAACAAACTAAGTTTAAATCAAGTCCATGACCTTAGCATCAATTTTCTTTAGACCAAAATTAAAAACTAGACATTGATCTGGTTTCAAAGTAATTAAAAGTTTATTTTGGTATGTTATTTAAAATAATGACTTTTCTAATAACTTGTTTAAATGAAAGCTCCACGTACAAACAATAACATCAATGAAAAATATTATAGCTCTGGGAATGATCTATACACAATACAAATATGACGGTGGTAACACAGAATATTCAGGTCGAATCAAAATCAGAAAATGACATTATTGACATTACGGATCAGGTATTAAAGATTGTTAAGGAAAGCAAGATAGAAAACGGTGCAGTCATAGTTTTTGTCGTCGGGTCAACTGCAGCAATCACAACCATAGAGTATGAGTCCGGGTTGCAAAAGGACTTCCCAGACATGTTAACGAGACTAGTGCCAAACGATATTGAATATTCTCATAATAATACATGGCATGATGGAAATGGACACTCCCATGTAAAGGCCTCTTTGATTGGACCAAGCATAATCATCACATTTATAGAAGGTCAACTAATGCTTGGCATCTGGCAACAGATAGTATTGGTAGAGATGGATACAAGACCGAGGTCACGCAAAATCATATTGCAGGTAATGGGTGAATAAATGCATCTTGCGCCGCCATGTTAAAAATCATTCTCAGATGAATGACTGACCGGATTGATTGTAGAACAATATCGTTATGAGGAAACAGAATTAGTAAAAAACCATTTTAAATAATTTATTTATTATATCTCAAAAGTATTAGAGTATATCCCATCTTGAGCCATATTTCGTAGATTCTTTCTAATATTATAATAATCGTGAATCAAAAATGCTAGAATGAATAGGTCTCGATTAATAAATAACAATCTTTATATAATTA
>DATEOO010000279.1:0-2849 GCA_035274085.1 Candidatus Nitrosocosmicus sp. | reverse complement strand
GTATCAGCCAATCTCAATCCTCTAGCCAAAACAGCCAGGTAGTATCTGGTGCAGATACAATAGGTTCTGGTAACAACATTAACGTCCAAAGTCAAGAGAATACTGGAAGCAATGCAGCTTCCCAACAGTAGATGTATGTCCTATACATCTTATTTGTTGTAATTTTCATAAAATCGACAGTATCAAGGAGAAGGAGGAGAAGGGGTAACCAGGCAATGAACTGGCTTGTAATGGATATCATTATCTGCTTGCTTTATTATTTATTTTGTATTTAATAATTATTTAGGACCGTCACTAAAATCAGAAACAAGGGCAGGACTAGTCCCTAGTCCTGGATAAAACTACAATAAATTACGGTCACTATTTTAATTATTTTTATGAACCAAGAAATAGATTGCAGCGAGATAGAACAAAGAATTTAATATCATAAAGAAAAGTAGATTCTATTTTAGGACTTGCATTTGTCAAATCAAAACTATAAAGATTATTAGTCACCTGAACTGATATTGTGTCATATGGTTGAGACTAATCTGCGTATAATTAAATTCAAATTTAATCCATCTATTTCTATTCTCCTTCTCTTTGGACTGCTGATCTCCTTTTATTCAACCACTAGCATGATTTTTTTTACCGATATACATTCTTTTTCTATTCTCTCGGTGCCATCTATATTTGCACAAGATGTTAATAAAACCAAGCTTGTTTATCATCTGAGTAGCGATGAACCTTGGAGGTCTACCATTGCCATCTTAGATTCTCAAACCATGCTAAAAATGGTTATAATGTGACTTTGATGCTTAGCATAGAGGGTGTACAGTTAGGAGTAAAGAATCCTCACCATTATCTGGGATTAGAATCTTTGACAAAAAATGTTTCTGATTTTATAAATAACGGAGGAAACGTTGTAATTTGTGAAGTATGCTTAAAAATAGCAGGCTATGATAATTCTGACATAATAAATGGATCCATAATCGGATCCCCTGTTTTAATGGCAAATTTATTAAATAAAACTACTGTAGTCGATTACTAGTAAATCCCAATTTTATTTACTTTTACATTCATTTCTGGTAGTAGAAACATGTCTATATAACAAACTCCATTTCAAATTCAGGCTGTATTAACAAACATATCAATCTCACATACGGTCTAGCCTTTGCTAGTTTCGTTGAAAGAAAAAAAAGTAACTACTGTGTCTTATCAAAGCTTAAAGCCGATTATTTATATCAGTTCTTATTTAAATTATCATTCATTTCTTCTGACATTGATCTTACTCAATCCAACTGTTCTGATAAAACGATACTTGCAATGGGCTTCGGGCATTAAACCTGTCATCTTCAAATAAAGCTTCTAACACAGAAGAAAAAAAATTGTATTTGAATCGATGAGTTAATTTAACTGAGTCTTTCTTTTAAAAAATATCTGTGATGGAATTATTAACACCCACATATATTGTGCTAATTGCAAATTTATAAACGCAATTCCTATAGAACTAGCAAATATAAGTGTAGGGATAATTCCTTGAATAGTGTATAATTTCTTCTGACGATTTGTCATATTATCTTCTTTCAATAAATTGTATCTAGTTGCGTGAATCCAAATTAGTGAAAGCAAACTGCTGGTAGCAGTCAAGATTAATGTATAAAGGACAAAAGTTGATATGTATTGATTCTCAAATTGGAGAGAAGTTCCAAACGAAATCAAAGTAACAAAGAACAAAAGGATGAGGTTAAGCCACAACATTATACTTTGTGAATCTTTTATCCTATTGAAAATCAAATGATATTTTATCCAAAAAATTCCTATGATAACAAAACTTGTGAAATATATTTCAAACTGAGGGATAAGCTGAAGCATCCTGTTTGCAACTTCAAGTTCAGAGAGATTATCTGGCAAAACAGGGATTTGAATGGAAATTGCTATGAAAGTAATTGAAAAAGCAAATACCGCGTCTCCAAAGGATGTTATATGATCTAGTTTAACATTGTTGAGCATAGCCATTATTATCTGCACTTGAAAGTTAACTTCAAATAAAAATCATATGATCACTCATTTGGTGCTAGTAAAAATATCTCTAAATCATTGACCGCTAATTTCTTTTCAATTCTTGTCTCTAGCAGACAAGGATGGATATCCTAGCGGCTATCGCTATATAGTGAAATGTATAACTCCTTTTAGGTATAAGAAATCATTTAAATAAGTATGAAATGAATCGGAAATCGATTGATTTAGACCATGCAACCTGTCTACACTACCACTTTACTTGTTGCCTTGTTCCAGCAAGAATTAAACAGATCAAAACACCATTTATGAAATAACCGTCGCTACTCCTAAATCCGCTATTAAAATCCAATTTTCCTGTTAAATCTGGAAAAGTTACTCTAGCTTTTTTTTTATTTAACACATTACCTGCCTGAATATCTTTTGAGTCTATGACGAATGCATATTCAATTCTTCCTTTGTGCTTTTGTCTGTAGTGGAGGGTAATGATAATTTGTTTCATCAAAATCGGTTCCTCTTGGAATGATTAGTCTCCATTTTACTTCACTAGTTTCTAGTTTCTTTCCTCCTATGTAATGATCACCTCCAATTGGGTAGTCTGCCATTAACCAGATGTATTCTTCTGCTTCAGTTACTGTTTGATGGATTTATGATAACTCGCTTATCATATTGAGATCTTTATTTTTTTCTCGATTACTACCTTGATTTAATTAAGTTCAAAGTTTTTGTGGTGTCGTAATAGTTTTACCTAATTGATCTCCTTTAGCCATCATCAAGTGTCCTTTTACCATTTCATTAAAGGGTAGCACTGCGTTTATCAAAGGTTTAATTTTCTTCTTTGAAGTCCAAAA
>DATEOO010000278.1:0-2663 GCA_035274085.1 Candidatus Nitrosocosmicus sp. | reverse complement strand
GGAGTTAAAAATCCGCAAGAAAAACGCAGACAATGAAATTATCGACTTGGTCGCTAATGACAATGTAGCACCTATCCAAATGATTGGAGCAACTTGGATAAAGAATTTAAAAGTAACAATCAATGGCCAGGTAAATATAATATGAAAACTGAATAATAACAAAACGTAACTTAATATATGATTCTTAGGAAACATTTGATAGCAATGGTTTATATCCATATAAAGCATATTTGGACTACGAGCTATCTTATCCTATTGGGGTGAAGGATTCGTTTTTGACCTCTGTAGGATATGGCAGAGATGGAGCCAATCAAGACAGTGACGCTGGAGCTGGATATATTAAAAGAAAAAATATGTTTTCTTTGAGTAAAAAAGTTCAACTGATGCACAAAATCGATGCGGATTTGTTTAATCAAGATTTATATTTGATAAACAATGTAGAAATTGATATTGAAGTAACTCCTATTGAGAACATCAATTATCTACTGATAATGACTGCTGCGGATGCAACCAACTATGTTTTTGAAATTATCAGCTGTAAACTGTTTGTAAAAACGATTGACCTCATGGATGGGTATGCTATTTAAAAAAATCTTTTAAGCATTTTAAATTAAGACTTTCCCTCGATATTGCTCGTCGATTGGATACACAGCCTGCTAGATATGGAATACGAAAAACATTATTAAAGACTCTTGCCATAACTGAAGGTATGTGGTAAATGTTTATAAAGTATACTTTTACTTAAAGGTCGTACGGAATTTGCTGCTAATTTATATACCAGTGAAGTGCCTAGACGAATAATAATAGGTATTGTTTGTTTTTCCTACCTATATCTTACCTTCCACTATTTAGGTTTACTGGAAAGAACTGCATATGATGGACATAAAACCAGATCCCCATTCAATTTTAAACCATACAATGTGAGGGATATATCGATAAGCGCCAATGGTATGTTAAATAACCATCTGACCAAACAGCTAATTTGTTTTTTCAGGTCGTACCTATCCTCAAGTTTATTATAATCTGAGTTTTCCTGATGGTTATTGTGTTAGACCTTATCACGATTTGCAAGAATATACAGGTCATGCTTATACAACTGAAAGCAATGGCATTGACATGGAAATGTATAAAAGTGGATGGACTTTATTCGCCTTTATGCTTACAAATTCCATGGAAAATGATCCATGTTTTGAATTGATAAAAGACGGAACCGTAGCTGTAAATATTAAATTCAATGATGCAGTTCCTGCTGGAGGTCTAATAATGGTAGCGTATGCTGAAACTGATGCCCTTTTAATGATAGACAAAAATCGTCAATTGACCTCTGATATGACAGTTTAATTTTTTGTACAATTTTGTTTCATAATAAAATATTTTTTCAGCACGTAGTACAATTATGTTTAGTGAAAAGTTATTACTATTACTTTATAAGCAATGTTTTAATTTTATTCTTATTCGTCTCATAGATATAATTCATAAAAGTTTAACAATGAATGCCAGCATTGGGAATACTAGTGTAGGAGAAATTGTTGGTGAGTGATATCTGATAATTACATAAAGCATCAACTTTAGTTGCTCTTTATGGGTCACAAACACCTCCTCCTATTCGAATGCCAGATGTTGTAGCATGCTTTCCAGAATCTGTTGCTGAAAGTGGCTCTATTATCAAACTGTTGTATTGTTTACTTTATCTATTGGCTACAGTGTTGCTGACAGGATTTGGCTTTTATCTCTATTTTCATCATTTGGTCAGCCATATTAAACGGAAATATAGGCATACATTGAAATCGTTTGAAGACGAAGGTGTGGAATTGCAAGAGATCAAAACTAATAACCATGGACACCATTCAAATAAATGAAATTTTGCGGAGATGTACAGAAACAAAACCTTTCTACATGGGATGCTACCCATGCGATCAAATTCCTATGATAGAAAAGTATCCTACTAGTTTGGTGTTGAATTTGGAACCTGTTAATAATAGAGGAAGCCATTGGGTTGCATTGTTATTTCATAATCCTTATCACGTATATTATTTTGACTCTATGGGGGAATCTCCGAATAGTTGTATAGATAATAGGTTAAATGAAATCGAGAAAAAACATTGTATTACCGTTAATAAGAAAGCTATTCAACCCATGAATTCAAATTTCTGTGGGTTATATTGCTTATGCTTCGTTCATTTTATGTCTGTAAATATAAATAACTTTGAGGCCTTTGATAATTTTTTAAAATTGTTTAGTAATAATTTACCTCGTAATGATGAAATTGTCTATAAATATGTTAGACATATGTTAACTTGAATAAACATTTCCCTAATTAATGTTATGCATAGGAGGTTAAACTTAGAATACATTTTTACTGTTTGGTATTACCACCATTAGATACGTCATACCCTAAATCTCCCTACCGGTTGACATTTCGCCCTCGAACCTTAGAGCCAATGGAGGTTAAATTTAGAATACATTTTTACTATTAGTTACTATCACCATTAGATTCCCCGTACCCGAAAACCCCCTACCGGTTGACATTTTGAACATCAAGACCCTTAGAGTCACTGGAGGTTAAATTTAGAATACGTTTTTACTATTAGTTACTATCACCATTAGATTCCCCGTACCCGAAAACCCCCTACCGGTTGACATTTTGAACATCAAGACCCTTA
>DATEOO010000277.1:0-4555 GCA_035274085.1 Candidatus Nitrosocosmicus sp. | reverse complement strand
TGAAATTATTAAAGCACGTATCATATCTCTTTTGTTATAGTCGATATCTGAAGTTTTGTTACTTTTACTTTTATTTGTAACATCACCGCCACTAATATTATTAGTAGGAATTTCAACCACATCAATCTTCTTATTCTTATTCTTATTACCAAACAAGAATGCAAAGATTAATCCATAAGCAGCACTTGGTAGTAAAAACAACAAAAATGAATTGACAGGAATAGATACGGATTGTCCCGGTGTGGTACTAAGCACCAAAAAAACAATTGTGAGTACAATCAAAATCAAGTAAGAAATGAAGGTAGACAGTATAGATTTAATTACATAATGCGGTGATTTCATTTTTAAAAACAACTTACCTAAAATAATACCGATTATACCCCAAAGTAGGATGTTTGCAACTGTCGCACCTATAAATGTAGAATATTTAGCTAAAGGACCAAGTGTTAACACTGCTTGCGATTCTATCTCTCCAGATGTAATTGAGATTAAGCCCTGAGAAGCAATTTCAGGTATAAATAATCCATTAATAGTTAATTTCAAGAAAATTGATAAACATAAACCCGCAATTCCTGCAGCAAGACCAAAAAGGAAAAACACAATATAGTTATTGCCCCTTGTCCTTAGGACCACTATATAATCAAAAAACATGATAGATTTAAGGTTTTTTAAATTATTCGACATTCACTCGTAGCAGGTAATCAGGTAATTTGACTCACACAATTACTTTATAAGTATAAAATCTCGACGCCCGTGATGTGGTGAAATCTTAATCTTTTATAGATAATCATTCTAACTGTAAATAATGGGCGGTATGATTGATGTCGGCGACAAACCAGAGTCCCTTAGAATCGCTGTTGCTCAAGCACTCTTATCATTTGATAACAAAATTATGAGCATAATAAAGAATGGAAATTCTCCAAAGGGTAATATTTTTGAAATAGCAAAAGTGTCAGGTACTCTGGGAGCAAAAAAAACTTCAGATCTAATTCCATACTGTCATCCAATTCCTATTGATGATGTAAAGGTGGATGTTAGCATAGAACCTAGCCATATCAGGATTCTTGTCAAAGTAAAAAGTATTTGGAAAACAGGAGTCGAGATGGAGGCGTTAACGGGAGCCACTATCGCAGCATTATCTGTTTATGACATACTAAAGCCTCTGGATACATCACTATCAATTGATAACATTAAATTATTAGAAAAGCATGGAGGGATTGGAGACTTTAAGGAAAGCTATGACAAGAAACTCCATGCGGTGGTTATTACAATTAGTGATTCTAGAAAGAAAGATCAAGACGAATCTGGTAAATTAATAATTAGTGCCCTTACTGCAAACGGATTTAATATTGTTGACTACAAGATAATATCTGATGAAATTAATTTAATAGAGCAAGAATTGATACATTATTCTGACAAACTCAAAGTAAATATCATTATTACTACTGGAGGTACAGGAGTAGGACCTCGTGATGTCACCCCTGAGGTTACAAAAAAAATCATAGAAAAAGAAGTGTCAGGTTTATCAGAGAATCTCCGCGACTATGGACAAAGTAGAACGCCCTTATCCATGCTCTCACGTGGGATTTCGGGAATTAGAGGAAATACATTAATTGTAAACATGCCAGGCAGCACCAATGCAGTATCCCAATCTATAAATGCATTATTTCCAGGAGTAATGCATATTTTTGGAATGATAGAAGGACATGGACATCATAAAGACCAAGCACGGTACAGTAAATAATATACACTTAGAAAGAGAGATAATTTATCATGTAAACTGGATATCGTTAACATATGAGTAGCCGGGCATAATATTTACTTGTACTACATCTCCCTTGAAGAGATTCGTTACAGTCTCAGGAACAGTCACATAAGCATTAGTGTTGATTATCAATGAAATACTTTGAGTTTCACCCGTTATTGGTCTTGCATAGAACTTGTCTCTTATTTTTGCAAGATGGACGTATACTATTTTTCTAAAATCATAAAATTTCTTACGGCAAGCCCAATCTTCAACCATTATAGCAGAAATGGTAAAAACACTAATAGCAGTTTGTCCCGAAAATAAGGAGATTAATGGCTTTGCAAATACAAAAAAAGCATTCAAGCTGCCTTGAATTGGTCCGGGCATAATTATTATTGGTTTTTTATTGACAACGCCAATTCCTGTTACTCTACCCCGATCTAGTTTTATTTTATGAGCTATAATTTTAGACGTTATCATCGAATCAATGGTTGATTTCACGATATCCTGCTTGCCGGCCGATGTTCCGCCTATTGTAATAATTAAATCAGAAGTTTTTGCGGCATGACTAATTTTTCTTTTGAGGATACCCACGTTATCTGGTGTAATACCCATATCTATTGATATACCACCTAATACACTCACCAAGGAAGAAATAATAGGACCATTAGTGTTGACTACTTTATTTACTTTATTTTCTTTATTTTCTTGGCTTTCTTCAATATTGTCTGTAAGTTCGTTACCAGTAGGTATTATAGAGACTAAAGGTTTTCTAAAAACTGAAACTTTGCTAATCCGTAGAGAAGCCAAAAGACCCATATGTTGGACTCGTATTTCTTGTGCCTTACATAACACTTTTTTTCCTTTTTTAATATCCGATCCAGTTGAATATACAAAACTTGCTTTTTCTATGGGTTCAGCTATCTCTATTAGATCATTACTGATTATTTTTGTGTTTTCTATCGGTATTACTGCATCGGATTTTAAAGGCATATATCCACCGGTTTGAATTCTATATGCTTCTCCTTTTTTTAAAACATGGCGCGGTATGAGCCCTAAGGTTGATTCAGAGCTTGAAAGCTTTAAAATAATTGGATTTTCCTTTGATGCATCAGTGACATCGCTGGATCGGATTGCAAATCCATCCATGTGAGAAGAATCATAAGCAGGTATGTTTTCTTGTGCATTAATGTCATCTTTTAGGATCCTTCCAAGGGATTCAAAAACAGGAACAAGTTCTGTATCCTTAGGAACTGTTATGTTTTTTAAAAGAATTTTGAATGCTTTGTCTACGGTAAAATATGGATCAGAATGTTTTTTCATATTTTAATTCACTCATTTAAAATTAAAAGCAATATTAAATTTGTTTAATTTTATGTATGATATATATAAATATATCAAAAATATTACTTGTAGAATTTGAACCAAATATTTGGATTTGTATTTTATTTCTCAATTTGTCTTGATTGATTTCCCATCCACCCATTTTTCATCGCCTTTTGATAAAAGTTCTTTTTTCCAAATTGGTACCTCTTGTTTAATCCTTGCAAGAATGTATTTACAGGCTTTAAAGGCATCTTTACTATGAGGGGTTGAAAGAGCTATGACCACGCTGTTGTTGCCCAAGGCTAATTCACCTATTCTGTGAACTATCCTAATTTTTTTAATTCCATACTTTTCTGTGGCTAATTTTTCAATATTTTTTAATTTATTTTCAGCCAATTTTACATAAGATTCATAATACATTCCTTTTACCTTCCCATTCTTTCCAAAATTTCTTACTGAACCTACAAAAATTACTGTTGCCCCAGAATTTCCCTCAGCATCTACCATCGAATTTATAATCTCATTGATATCGATTTCTGAATTCGTTATTCTTTGAGATGAAAATGATAACTCAATTGCATCCTGTTCATTCATAGAGTAACTGGTATCAATATTGCTGGAATTAGATTCTGAATTTTTTGTCTTTTTTTGTAAATCTCTACTTCTCAAATCAAAACTATCCTCCAGAAATTGGTGGTAGAAGGGCCACTTCATCATTATTTTTTAGAATTGAGTTTGAATTTGAATTAACAACACGATAATTGACAGAAATTTTTAAGTTTTTTATGTTTTTTATGTTCGGATACCGGGTTAGTATAATTGATATAAGTTCCTTTATTGAAGTATTTGTAGACAACTCCATTATTTCCTCTTTTTTTCTAGTTGCTTCATGTATGTATGAAAAATAAAGGATAGTGACATGAATCTTTGACATCATCTGGGTTGTCATAGATGCAACTACTATTTAAAATGATAATAACCATATGTATTGGATTGGATTGGATTTGAGCTATGCTAATTCGATCCATTTCAAATGTGTCATCTTGCTAAAACAATACGTAACCCAGAAACATTGATTTGAATTTCAAAGTATTATTTGCATTTTGTTTTGAAGAGAAAATTATAAAGCAAAAAATAGATGATAATTGCCCTAGAGATTGCTAATAACATCCATTACACTGCTTGGATAGATATTTTACGGTCTAGCTAAAAATATTAAGCAATAAAATTCATACTAAAAGCTTATCAATCTCCTTGTCGATTTCTCTTAAGATAAAACCTAAGTCTCTTTTTAGGTTATTTAGTTCTTCTATAGAAAGATTATTTATGTCTTTATTCTTATAAAAAAATCTCTGAGACCCACTCATAGAATGAGATAAATCTATTCTAAAAAGAGATTTTCTTTCTTGTATATTATTTGATAGTTCTACTTCATTTTCATTACTTTTCTCTTTTTTATTTTGAGAATCGACCGTAAATTCA
>DATEOO010000276.1:0-8910 GCA_035274085.1 Candidatus Nitrosocosmicus sp. | reverse complement strand
TCTATCTCTTGACACAATCTTTCACATATTCGATTATCATATCTGCAATATCAATTCCGGTTGCCAAGCTGGCGCCTCTAAACTCAACGGTATTATTTATCTCGTGAACTACCAAACCCCGTTTTTGATCTTCCATCATATCTATACCCAGAACTCCCGTCCCTACCGCTCTCGCGGCCTTTAAAGCTAACTCCTCTAACTCGGATGTAATTTTGATAAGTTCAGCCTTACCACCTTTGGCGACGTTTGTCCGCCATTCGTCATCAGACGAATATCTATATACCGCTGCAATCAATTTTTCACCTACTACTATACAACGAATATCTCTTGGCGGCCTCTGAATTAGTTCTTGAAAATAAAAAATACTTGAGAACGGACTAGTACTTTCTTGTCTCATCTCTACGATGATTTTTCCTATCTCTTTATTCCTTACTGGGAATACTCCTCGTCCCCAAGACCCGATGACCGGTTTAAATACTAATGGATTCTGTTCGAGGTCAACCGCATTGACAAAGTTAAAGGCGGAGTCCGAATTAAATGAGAAATATGATTTCGGAGTAGGGATATCGTTTTTCTTGAGGATCATTGAAGTCAATAATTTGTTACCACATATCTCTCCGATTCTTGAGCTATTAATTACATTATAGCCACACAACTCTAAACAATAAGTCAGAAATTGTCCCCGAAAGTGACTTATACTACGTTGCAGTAATATATCTCCAAATTCAAAATCATTTGAATCTAAATCATCAGTATCAATAATGATATTTCTTGAATCGATCAACTTTACATCGAATCCTTTTTTAATTGCGGTATTATAGAGAGCCTTTTCTTCAAATCTTAATTTATCAAAAAGGATATCTAATTTTACCATTTTTACTCCTTATTTTCCAAGATTTTTGAGTTTGCTGCGGTAGACTGTAATCCCCAGAGTGCGACAAAACCTCTCGCGAGCGTTTGATCAAAATTAGAATTAGACAAGTAAGTTACGGTGTCATTGTTATACAGTGAAAACATTGATTTTCTCCCTACTACACGATAGGACCCGCTATGCATTTTAATCTTTATTTCACCATTTACTCTTTGTTGTGTTTTCTCGACAAAAGCATTCAAGTCAGATAACAGCGGATCTAACCATAATCCAGAATATGACAGCCAAGCCCACTGTTCATCGACTAACAGTTTGAAACGGAGTTCCGAATTAGTCAGTACCAATTTTTCAAGATCTTTATGTGCTTCTATTAATACAACTGCAGCAGGGGCCTCATACACTTCACGAGATTTTATACCTACTACTCTGTCTTCAATATGGTCAATAATGCCAACTCCATGTGATCCTGCAATAGTATTGAGATCAGCGATTAGCCTTTCGAGATCCATTTTTTGATCGTTCATGGAGACCGGTATTCCTTTTTCGAATCCTATCGTTACATATTCGGTGGAGGTATTGTCCTGATGAACGTACTTTAGGGAATCACTAGAAGGTTCGTTCTCCAAATTCTCCAAGAGGCCGCCCTCAATTGCCCGACCCCAAAGGTTCTCATCAATACTATATTTCTTTGCAATTTCGCTTATCTTTATTCCAGTCTCACTGGCATATCTTAATTCCTTATCCCTTGTAAGGTTCATATCTCTAATAGGAGCAATTATGTTCAGACTAGGATCCAATGATCTAATTGTAAGATCAAATCTCACTTGGTCGTTACCCTTGCCCGTGCACCCATGAGATATAGATGTAGCGTTAAATTTTTTTGCCATTTCGACAGCTTTACTAGCAATCAGCGGTCTAGCTAAAGCCGTGGCAAGGGGATATTTTTGTTGATATAGGGCATTTGCCTTAATTGCTGGAGTAATATAGTCGTGAATAAATTCTTTTTTTGAGTCTATATAAATATGATCGATTGCACCCAATTCTGTCGAAATTCTCTTTATTTCATCAAAATCCTCATTTTGACCTACATCAACGGTTAGTGTAATAACATCAAGGTTATGAAGATTTTGTAAATACTTTACACAAACAGAGGTATCTAAGCCGCCAGAAAAAGCCAGAATTACTTTGCTCATTGAACACGGGTCCGTAGTTTAATTAATAATTTAATCTTTGTGAAACAAAAAAGGATAAAGTGTACAGACTAAGAGAATTGTCAAACTCTAATGTGAGCTATACACCTATTTCTTTGGCTAATCGTATTATTTTCTTACCTTCTTTGGTTAATTTATTGTAAGTTTTATTTTTTACGTTACTTCGTTCAACGAGTCCTTTTTCTTCTGCCTTTATGAGTAATTTATGACCATACCCATAAGCGCCCAATTTCTTCAATAGGTCTCTTGTAGAATACTCCTTTTCTCCTATAGTTTTTATCAACTTCACTAAAGCTCTCTCTTCTATCATTATTTTTATTAAATTTGCGTCACGCATGACAGTAAAGTAATATTAAGGGTATTTATTGGTTACTTTTTATGGCAACAAATATCGATATCAATCGCAGAATAGTATGATGATTGGAAAAAAATAACAGTCACAAATAAAGGTATTCAACACCGTTTAACAATGATAACTAGTTGTAAGTCAGAAACTTGCGATCATGGATAAATCGAAGGTGGAAACAGCGGGAAACAAAAATTTTTAAACCTCGTAGAATTCAAGTTGAGTATGAAGATCACTGTTTCAGCAATCAAAGCAGACATCGGAGGAATCGGCGGACATACACGACCGAGTGATAAATTGGTTCAGACTGTTAAAGATTTTGTGCTAAAAAATGGAAAAGGAATTTTGATTGATAGTTACATAGGCTACACGGGTGATGATATCCATATTATAATGACCCATACTCTTGGGATAGATAACAAAGAAATTCACAAACTTGCATGGGACGCATTTACTGAGGGGACGAAAATTGCTAAAGAGCAGGGATTATATGGTGCAGGGCAAGATCTACTCAAAGACGCATTCTCAGGAAATGTAAAGGGAATGGGTCCGGGAGTCGCCGAAATAGAAATGGAAGAAAGACCTAGCGAAGTATTTTGTATATTTGCAGCCGACAAGACTGAACCAGGGGCATATAATTTTCCCTTTTGGAGAATGTTTGTCGACGCCAGAAGCAATACAGGACTGATAATTAACGAAGAGCTAGCCAAAGGTGTAATATTTAGAATCATGGATGTAATGTCAGGCAAAATTGCCGATCTTAAACTATGGAACGATAAACCTGAGTTAGAGGCAGCTTTAATGTATCCAGGCAGATACGTGGTACATTCTGTGTTGACACACGAAGCTGAACAGATTCTATCGTGTTCTACCGATAGGCTCCATAACATTGCAGGAACTTATGTGGGAAAAGATGATCCTATCGCAATAGTAAGGACCCAAAAGAACTTTCCTGCCACAGAAGAAGCCGGTAGTGCTTTTAATGATCCTCACATAGTAGCAGGCAATACTAGGGGTAGCCATCATATGCCGTTCATGCCTGTCGCTTTGAATTCTGCAGCAAGTTTGAATTACTCTATTCCCATAGTTTCGTGCTTGCTGTTTAGTATGCATAACGGAAAGCTCACTGGTCCGCATGATGGATTTGGGACGGCAGATTGGGATTATCAACGTAGAGTAGCATCTGAACGCGCAACCGTATTAAGAGTTCAAGGATTTATCCATCCAGCAACACTTGTGCCCGATGAATTAGAGTACAATAAAGGGTATGAGGCTAGAATGGCTAAACTAAGTGAAAAATTCAAATAAATTGGCAGCGGACGCAATGTCATCAAGGAAAGGACCACTCATAATCAATTTAAAGAACTATTTGGAGATCTCCGGCGATACTATTTTATCTCTTGCGAGAGAAGCTGAAAAGGTTAGCGAGCGGACGGATACTGAAATAATCCTTTCGCCACCCCAAGTCCTTTTAGCATGGGTGGTAAAAAATACAAAATTAAGTGTAATAGCACAACATGTAGACATACAACAACCTGGGCCAAGTACGGGTTTTTCGATTCCAGAAACCCTTAAAAATGCGGGCGCAATTGGTTCATTACTGAATCATAGCGAGCATCCATTAACTAAAGAAATTGTAAAAAATTTAATCCAGAGGCTGCGTAATCTAGGCCTGTTAAGTATTGTTTGTGCTAAAAACTTGTCTGAACTGAAGGATATTAGTGCTATGAGTCCAGATTATGTAGCAATTGAACCCCCAGAATTGATTGGAACTAAAAAATCTATTGCTACAGAAAAACCTTCCTTGATCACAGATTCGTCCCAGTATCTGAAATCAGTTGCAAATGGGCCAGGATTGATCTGCGGAGCCGGCATTAATTCATCTGAAGACATAAGAATTGCGATTGATTTGGGCTCAAAAGGGATACTCGCAGCTAGTAGCGTAGTAAAATCAAATAATTGGTACGAAAAGATCTATGAATTGGCATCGCAATTTTGAAAATAGCAGACCCTTTTGAGAATATTCTTTTTAAATCAAGCTGGCCAAAATATTGTGACCAATGTATTATAAATATGATTTATCAGATATTCAGAAAAAAGTAATAGATCTCTTGCAAAACAATAATCCGATGTCTAGTAGTGAAATTTCAAATAAACTAGGTACTAATCGGATCACAATGTCCAAATATCTTGATATTTTATTTTTCCAAAAAATCCTGAATAAGAAAAAAATCGGTTCTGTAAACTTTTGGTATTTAGACCCCGGGATAATAAATCCAGATTTAATAGATGAGAATTTGGTTGAGGTTCAACAAAAGCTCATTGAATCCTTAATCAATGGCCAAAAGGAAATCACAGACAACATAGTTCTTAGTCTAATCAACAGGAATGTCAATATGAGGAAAATTTTTACTGACGTTAGTTTCCCTGTTTTGAATACCGTTCTCGAATTATACAACAGAGGAAAAATAGGTAAGACAGAAAAGATTCACTTGATTACTAATCTAACAGACTCAATTAGATTATTGAGAAATACTGTCAATATGAATAATAATTATGACAGGAAATTCAGTAACTGCCTACTTACCATAGTATCGGGAGATGAAGAGTCTTTACCAATATGCGTAATGATTGACATTTTGGCCAGACGAGAGGGATTGAACCCCACCATTATAGGCAATGTTGAAGGCTTGATCGATCCCTTTTTTGACATTGATTTTCAACGCTATATAAATAAATTATCTAGGAGGGTTAAGGGAAAAACCCATGTTATTGTTGTTTCATATAATGAAACAGCTATAAGATTTTTGCACTCAGCGCTTGTCAACATAGATGTCAAAGAAAAATATCAAATCATCATATTCTCTAATAAGTTAATAAAGGAAAAATTGGAAGAATCACTATCTAGTCCAATTTATTCAGACATTGGGCTATTCTTAAACAAATTAGAATTGTTGAATACTAATTAGATGCTTTATGCATATTGCGCCTTAATTTTTTCAATTACCTTTTCGTGTTCAGGACTTTTTCTACGAGCATATCTTTCCATGGCATTTAAAGGTACGCCGCCTAATGTTCTCGCCAGAGATGCAAAAAAGAATTTCTTTATAGGGTCATTCTGACCTACCTTATGCATGAATTTATGAATTGCATATTTGAAGTTGTGTTGCCATGTTTTATACATTACTCCTAACTTTGCTGGATCCATTGTGTTTCCGATATCAAAGAAGTCAGATTTCTCCAATAGCCCTATTGGAACAAAAGTCAATGGTGTTACCGTGAATTTGGAATCAGGTTGTTCTTTTTCTAACTGATGGATAAGTTGAATAGTTTCCCAGCTATCATCAGCAGTCTCATTGTTATCTAATCCCATGATCAGGGTAAATGCAGGCACCCAGTAGTTTTCATTTAAGGTTTTTACACCTTCTTTTACCACCCAATGCCATTCAGATGGTCTAAATGGGGCTAGTTTTCTATCAGCATATTTCCCAATTAATCTTATACTACCTGTTTCGAATCCACACTGAACACCTATATGATTAGTAGGCCCAGCCTTAATTATCCGGGAAAGATTAGGGATCAGTCTCTCGTCTGCAATGGATCCGGCTAATGTACCGTGGGTCGGATTTGTATGTTCTACTCCTGTATCCATAATTCCTTTGAACAGTTCCTCAATTGCCTCCCTATTTGGTTGCATATTCTTGGTTGTCCTAGGATTAAGCCCATAGACAAAAATGTCATCGCTATGGATCCAAGCATTTTTTAACCCACCATATTTCATATTTACCCGGATTTCATTTTGTACTTTTTCTACAGGATAATAGCGTAAAGGTCGAAGTGTAACATCACAAAATTTGCATCCTCTTCCGCAACCCCTCATTACCTCCACCATCCCATGCATACTGGGATTTATTATATCCGGAATTTCATCTACCTTTGGTTCTCGGGAATAATGAACAAACCTACCGTGATATCTTCTGCCATTTCTATCAAATTCTTTAACTTCAACCTTAAACTCAGATTTCTTAAATGGATTAGCGGTTTCCAACTCGTTGTTGATGACGGCATCAAAAAATCTTCCCCCTACTCCATCAAGCTCAGGTCCGATGCCTCCTAAATCTCCCTCTACTATTGCGTACAATCCGTATTCTTCAATTTTGGCCGGGTCATAATTATACTGCCAAGTCCCCGATGCCCCTACTACTACCTTGGCCTTGCTTCCATTCTTCTGTTTGGCAGCATTAATCCGATGATGAAGATCACGATTATAAAATTCAGCATAAGACATTTGTTTTCTACCATATGTAAAAGTCATTGTAACAGGCCCCATTCCTAATGGGTCCATCTCATAGGTACCTATGAATTCGGTTTGGGGTCCAATAAATTTATCAATATGATCTGGATGAGCAACAACTACATCCTCCTTAGAATAGCCGTCCCTCAATAAGGCGGCTTCCAGTTTTCTCAAGCCATAGGGAGCGTAGTCAGCCAATCCGTTTGAATTAGCAATAGGATTACATATAAAATCAAATAGCAATTTGGGAGTTACTTGATTTCCTAATATCTTGTACCAAATAGAATCATGACTACGGTTTGGATCCAGTGCTGGAGCACATCCGAAAAATGATGCAAGTGAAATTCCTCGATAGGGAGACATTAAAGTTCTATCAGCAGTAAGAACAACCTTTGGGTACTTCATATTATTTGTTATCTCAAAGTGTAGGAATCGAAAAAGATAATTAAAGTTTTCTTATTTAAAATCTAAAAAATTTTCATAACTTTATGCCAAACACTAGATTATTTCTTTGCACCTAGTGTTCTATTCTTTAATCGCATATGACTGCCATGACACTTTCTACATCTATCCCCGCCTATTGGATTTTTTGCTCCGCAATTAAAACAAATTTTGAAAAACAGTCGACGCTTTTGTGCAATACTTCTTTTTGTTACATCAGTAATTGGCATTATATTTTTTAAAACCTATTCACATTTTTATCTTTCTATTTGCAAAATAGGATCAGCTCATAAAATTTATAAATTATTCAAGTGCGGTTATTTCGTGCCTGATTACTTTGAAGTTGATAGATTAGCTGAAGATATAGCAAAAATTTATGCCTCGCAATTAGCTGTGTCATGGTTAAAGGTCAACCAGAACAAAAGGCCCTCGAAGCAGGAATTTAGAGATTTGGTTATCGAATTCATGACTCAGTTCGATTTTTCTCTAAACAAATTCCCAGATTCAGAAGATGGAATTAAATTTAAGGAGTATGCCAGGAGTCTATTGAAAATTGAAATCGACAAAGTTCGAGAAGGAAAAAATAAGGAAGTAGAAAAGAGATACAAATATTACGCCGAATACAGCTAAATTATGACTTTTGTCCGCATGGGAAACATTTTATATATAATGTTTCTTAAATATAACACTGAGAGATAGTGATAGATAATAACAAACAATTCTTGTCTCAACAATTATTGTGGATTGGTATATCCTTAGGAATAAGTCTTGCAATCTCGTTCTTGCTACCCTTTCCGTTATCTTTACCGGTAATAATAGTAGTCTTCATTTTGCTTAGTTATTACATTAGAAATAGAGCCATGAAGAAGATGGGGATGGCAGGCTCGGTATTCGGGGGAAATGGCAGCTCAGTTAGCTATTATTGTATGAGCTGTGGAACAAAACATAATCAGTCTTCATGCCCAAAATGCGGATCCAAGATGAAAAGAGTAGGCTCGTAATTAGAATAGTCTAGAGTAATGGATAAGACTCAACGACTAGAGAAAATTAGAGAATTAAGAGAATTTGTAAATCAGATCAATAATGAATCGGCCAGTGATTCCTTGATTTTAGTAGAAGGAAAAAGAGATTTGGAAGCACTATCTTATTTGGGGTGTTCAGGGAATATACAGGCCTATCATAATTACAAAAGTATTGTTGATTTGGCAGATAATTTTAGGGTCAAATATAAGAAATTAATTTTGCTCTTAGATTTGGACGATACTGGAAGAATGATGACCAGAAAAATTTCTTATTTATTGAATCAAAGATATATTGATAATTATTACAGAAATAAGATAATAAAAATTACACAAGGAAAGATAAGGACAATTGAAGAGCTGAGATCATTTTATAATAGCATGCTATGAAATCAATAAAAAGAAAAGGTATTTTTGAACACATTCAATGGCAGACCTCAGTATATTATGTAACCTTATAAACGAGTAAATAGGAACTTTAAAAATTTAAAACAAAAAACTTAATCAAGGTAAGACATTATAGTAATGCTAATCAGTGAAATATGATAAATAAAATTAATAATGAAGTTATAAAAATGCCAAATACGGGTATTGTAAAATATCATGTGAAGCTAAAATTTGATGTTGATGGACTAGTGGAGAAGGCTGATATTATTGGCGCAATATTTGGCCAAACAGAAGGTTTGCTGGGTCCAGAAATGAACTTAAATGAACTACAGAAGGTTTCG
>DATEOO010000275.1:0-4925 GCA_035274085.1 Candidatus Nitrosocosmicus sp. | reverse complement strand
TCATAGATCTAGAAAACAAGCAGATTATGAGGCTCTTTTTCTTTTAGTTGAAACCCTTCTAGGATGATACTTTTGAATCCGGTTCCAGATTGCAACGTGATTTCTTTTATACATCTGAGAGAATGTTTCTAAGGCTTTGTTTAAGGACAGACTGGAAAAGTACAAACACTGACCAGAGGATACACACTATGAAGGCGTTCTGTTTTTGGATACAGGTCATAAGTTACAAAAAGGAGGACTATTCATTGGGTTAGATTATTAATTAGTACAACTTCACCGCCTAAATCATATATCGAGTATATAGAAAATATACGATAATTACCCAAAACAACTCGATCAAAAAACTAGCCTGCAGTGAAAGCACCAAATTAGGTATGAACGTGAAATTTAATATTGGAGTCCTGGGGACAGATCTGAATAGATCAAAGGAAGACATCACTATTTATGAATCTATGAACTTATGATCTATTTCAATTCATTCTTCGGTCGCTATATATTAGTATTACAAAATAATTGAAGAATTTTCGGTATTAGTATCATTTAACAATCTTAAACAAAAAACATAAATAATTGTTTGTGTGATAAATTGCCATGTGAAGACAAATATGTTTAATTAATAATTCATATCACGCACTAAGTTTTAGTAAATTATTTGAAACATGCAACGATTTACAGGCTCAAATAGATCACGATCTTTTCCCTATTTGGGGTTGACAAGCTCAAGTAACACCACTACATTCTACAGACAATACACCTGCAAATGTGTGGCCCGTATTATTGCTTGATAAATCGAGAGTCGGATTAGGTGTGATTTGGACTCAAAAGGAAAGCCGTTTGCAGAAGTTACATTTAATCCTAATAGTTGGGAAAGCACCACCATAACGATTAGTCATGAGATACTCGAAATGCTAGTTGATCCATATGGAAACTATCTAAGAATGGCCCCAAGTATCGAGCCAGGTGCAAATGGCCGATTGGTAAGATACCTGATTGAAGTAGGAGACCCGTGTGAAATGTATTCTTACAATATAGGAAATACGGTTGTTTCAGATTTTATTACTCCTGAATTCTACAACATTAATTCATCATCAAATAACGAATTTGATTTATTGCAGAAGCTTCAAAAACCACTAGAAGTTCCCATTGGTGGATGTATTTCTTACCAAGATCCATTAGACAATCATTGGCATCAAAAGGATACTAAAGGCAATTTTAAGGATATAAGCATAATCGATAATAACACGAATCCTCGCCAAGATAGGAACAATAGAGGAGGAGAAGAGGAAGAGGATGAAGGAAAAGACAAAAGACATGATTTGCAACCAATATTGGAAGCATATAATCAAAAACTTGAATCGATTACAACAATCTAATTTTTTTAATAAATCTAAAACTATTTAGTAAATTGAGATCTTATTTTTTATTACTATAATTATCGTGTCCTTTCGATACGTCCTTTTCTAAGACTAATTAATGATTTCTGTTTAACTACAAACTACTTTACAGCTGCGTGAGATTCGATCTTGGATCATATATTCCTCAAGCCCGCTAATAATTTGACTGTAAATTAGGATCCGTTGGCTATTTATTAATTTTATGCAGTAGTATTAGTAATAAAATATCAATATTTTGTGAATCGGTGGACTGATTCAGTCAAATCTATATATAATGATAACCGCAACGTTTTCAAGCTCTTTTCACTTATTTCAAATAGGCATTTTTTATATAATAGTAGAGCCACTTAGTAAAAAAGATATAGTCCAGCCAAGACCCTATATAAGTTCAAATCGCTCTGTCATGTTTTAAGAATAGAATCACGATATTGGGTATCATTGGAAATATTTTAATATAACCGGATATATATTATAACATGACTGAGACAATATATTATAGTGAACTAAAAAACTCTATATATGATCTCGAAAATTATAGTAAGGAATTCGATCTTGATTATGCCAAGAATATCGCAGTGGCCCTTCATGATCATGGAGTACTAGAAACATTTGTCAAGCATACCAACTGGGAAGAAGACTTTGGTGGATTGTCTTGTCATAGGTTCGGTAAAGATACTGTAGAAATTGTATTTTGGTTCCAATGTAGAGTCCCAAGCTTTTGCATTATGGCGCCAGCATTTTCAGTACATTGCGATCTGATGACAAGTACAATCATTCAGATAATTGATCCATACATCGATAAAAACGTGTTATCTGAGGTCACCTGACGAATAAATTTAACCTTCAATTCTTTTTGCTCACATATTCTTTTCCTGATTAGATAAATCACTAATTCTTGAGTCCCATTTACACCTTTTCGAAATTCTTAGATTTTCGTCAATGTGATATTTTAAGTGTTTTTTTCATGGGGCATATACGGTTGCTCTTTTTCTAATTATTTAGATATTTGAAATTTTTATTTTCGTTTATGTTTTCTAAAAGACTATTACTAAAAAAGTGAGGGAATTCGGTGAGTTTAGTTATACAGATATGTTATAAGCCTCATTTGGTGATATTTCTCCCACTTTATGAATAAATTGCTAATTTGTGCTATAACTTCCTACATTAGTGTACGCATTCGAATACCTTGAGTTTCCGGGATAGTATGCCTGATATGTCCAACCGAGACTGGATATTTCAGGAGATGGTATTGATATTGATGTTTCACCATTGTCGTTAGTTGGAGTTAATACTTTTGCAGTTCTATCAGTACCAGTAAACCTAATTTGGATTGTATCAATATCTGAAATAGGTTGGTTCATGACTTCATCTTTAATTGATACTACGAAGGTTATTATTTCACCAGTTCTAAAGTCGGACTTTTTCTTGTGTTTTCCATCTGGATAAATCAATTTAGTTTCGATGGTTAGGGTTACGGAATGACGCTGTGTGTTATATGAATAGAATTTGCTATCTGATGAATTATATACTGTTATTCTGAATCTGCGAATTATATTTAGTATTGATCTACTAGTGTACCATTCAGATCGACCAATGGAATGAGCCTGAATTTTTATATCGTTTTCCGCGACTGAGGGTGCAGAAATCTCCACTTCAAATTTTCCATTACTATTTGTTTTATCCCAGGGTGATTTTGGTAGATCCTTCCTTTTCCAATTGTGAATTATTATTATACAATCGCTGATCGGAGTAACTACACCTCTATCGTCATTATAAACAAGGCTACCGTAAACCTTCATACGTTCTCCCAGTGGTATTTTTGTTCCAGCAAGAAGCGAATTACTGGTTCGTAAATTTTCCACTTTATCGATTCTTAGTGTAGGTTGACATACTTTTCGAACCTTTACCACACGAGTTATAAAAGCATATGCACCTTCTAGTGGAAACATTAAAACACCTATTACTATAATTGGCAAACCTATCGATAAAATCGGATCCTTCCATTCGGTCAAATAATATATAATTACTATCCACATAATTAGTATTGTACCGCTTAAAACTGCACCGCCGTAGAAGGCTTTTCCAGCCCTTCCCCTCAATGTGATTAGAGCTAACCGACTCAAACTAAGTAATCCCACTAGCAAGAAAAAATAGTACCAATCCGGTTGTAAAAATTGGGATTTAAATTTATCATTTGTATAAATGGTGTCGAGTCTTAGAAATACAAAGAAAAGAGATACATGGATAATGCCTGAAAGTACGCTTATGACACTTAAAGTATGGTAGAAAAGATTATTGGTTCGCACTGAAATTCTGGGAATAATCAAAATCAATAATAGCATCCTAAAGATATCCAATAGAAAAAATATAGAAAATAAATATGTGGGTGAAATGACGTAGGTTACTTTAACAAAATATAAAGAAATTGTCAAATCTATTGGGACACCCATGATTATAATACTGGATATTTTCAGAATGTTTTTTGAGGATTCATTTAATCGCCATCTAGGATCGCTAGCGTATATTTTTGGAATCAAAATCTTTGCTATTAAATATGACAAATAGATCCTAGCGATAACCACAATAACCCAAAAGATTCCCGCACCTGATAAAAGATCACGTTGTTTATATTCAACATTGCTATACTTGAATGCTGCATCTAATGATGCACCTTCTGTAATATCTATAGGTGGTGGTATGACAGATGGGACTAGTATATATTTAGGTAACTCTTCGCATACATACAACAGTAAAATCGAACAGATTATTATTATTGGAATAGCAACAAGTAAGTCAAATTCCTTAATCTGATGGATTCTTCCTTCCCTTTTAAGCCGAATTTTCTCTTTGATTCTTTTATAAACTACAGCAATGGTAAAAGAAACGATGCATAATATCGAAGAGATAATAATCAGTTGCTGTACCACATATCCACCTTCATTGGCTGACAAGATGTTTGGAAAACGCCCTGATTCAATATCAGGAGGTATAAATGCAGGGAAAGATGTACTACCCTGATCAAATGTTGCCGAAATATAGTATGGATCATATTTATTAGTATTTACCGATGCATTGATGATGGTCATAGCACCAGGAGCTAGTCTAGCCATTTCACCTACCACTAACGATGCTTCTCCACCAGTCTTAACTTCCTTCAAGCTTTGTAATTTCTCATCTGTAAATGATACTGCATAATTCTTAATTTCTCCAAAGAAATACATCGAGAACGTTAAATTAGTAGCAGGAGTTTTTCCATCATTTCTCATCAAGATTTCATAATAGTTAATATTTGGTTTTGATTCTGTATAATTCGTTTCTATAGCATAATGTGGAGTTATACCTAGATGAATATTTGGTTGACTGAACTCTGAATACAAACCGGATAATACCGTTAGGAGAAGTCCACTTCCTACCAGTGTAGAAATAATAGGTATGCTGGATTCTCTAATCCATTGTATTGTTGATTTATCTTTATCAGACATACTCGCCACCTTTTCCAGATTGAATAAACGTTACCATGTAAGCTAACAG
>DATEOO010000274.1:0-2439 GCA_035274085.1 Candidatus Nitrosocosmicus sp. | reverse complement strand
GGCTACATATGGACCCATATATTCTATTTTCTTGGCGTCAGCTATGCTATTATTTATTGCCATAATTGATACGAGTACAACCGAAACCAAAAGAATCGTTACTAGTTTAATGTAAATCTGTTTTTTTTGAGGATATATTATAACCTTTGCGCTCTTCTTGTCGAAAAGTCCATAACCAATAAAAGCAGCACCAATAATTAGTGATCCAAGTATTGCATATTTAGTATTGTAATTAATATTGGAACTAAAAAACGTTGTAAACCCAGTCCATAAAAATGCTGAACCAATAATAACTTCCACTGATGAAATATAGGATAACAATTTTGGTCTGCTTTCATTCAAGTCAGCAATGTATTGTGAGATAATACTTATGATACCTGCAACACCAATGTAAAGGAAAATTCTAAGTCCTACAGTAGACAGAAGAGCCGGAATGATAAGAGTAAGTCCGGGGATAAGAGGTATCACATTTTCTTGTGCAAAATCGCTACTTAGGGATATATTGACAAAAGGCAATATGAAGATATTTGGAATAGATGTTAAACTAAGATCGTTGCCTTCAAAGAGATATACTATGGCCATTCCGAAAATCAAGTTGCTAAACAATGGTGCAAATAATGCGATTTTTGTGATTTGCCATAGGAAAAAACTTAACTTCTCCATCTTAAAATCAGGATAACGCATTATTGTAGACGTGGGCGATTCGTAATCATTGCGCTGAAGAAATTTAATTATCATTCGAAAACTATACCAGGTCATAGAGTTTCTGCGGTGTAAGCTGAATCGTACAAATGCAATTGAGGCTAATATTACACCTGAAATTGTAGAATAGTACAATGGTTTAGTGAAAACATCACCAAATTCTACTACATTCATAAAAAGATTTACAGATTGATTTCCTACTATAGATATAATAATTACTCCTATAGTGGCGAATAATATAAGACGTATGACTCTGCTAATACTAAATCTCGAAGCCTTATCCTCGTTGTAAGTATCCCACAAACATTTTATACACAAGCTGGGGCCATTTTAATGTGTTTTTACTAGTTTTACTAGTAATCAATATTACTAATTTATCCCTTGTATAATCGAGTATCAGGTTTTTGTTTTTTATAAAGTTTTTTTATGTTACTCTATTTAACCTTAAAAGGATATAGTATAAGGCACGGCAATTCAAGACAGACCTAATTTTTCGATTTAACTTAACTCTGCAATTCCTTTGCAGATTAAATAAACTGCTACATATAACGGTAGTCGCTCCGTTTGTTTCTTTATTTTGAATGACTGACCTTTTAGTTTTAGGTTTACATGTACTTTAACCTCCACATTAACTTCGTTTTCTCCTAAAAGACACGCATCGATAAAAGGATCAAATAATTCAAGATCGTTACATCTCATCTTAGTCAGTCCACTTTTGCTATTCAAGGTACCTGGCATTCTAAATATTCTATGAATATCAGTTGTTACATTGGGATCGATACGTACACCGCTTTCTCGAGTCAATCGAGACAGCTCTTCTTTAAAACCATCATAACCCCCTTTCTGTTGTACTATATTATTTAATTTGACTGTTGACATATGATCAATTCCTAGTTTAGTTGCTATCCTTTTACGCCAGCCATAAGAAAGGCCGCTCTTTGGAAATTTAATTAGAATACCTTCTGGTCTTTTCCGTACTCCTATACTTTCAGTCATCATGCCAATACCCATTAGATAAGCTACAATGTCTGCTCTAGCTTGGGAATCAAGTGTATTGAATCGATTGTCCAAAATATGAAGGTGAAATCCATTGTTACCAGAAAAATAGACTTCTATACAATTTTTTTTTATCCCTAGATCGGTTATTAATAAATTAACCAACTTCATTACTTCTTTTTTTAGAGAAAGCATACATTTGTTACAAGGAATTGATATGTGATTTAACTTGGAGAAATTACATTTAGGGCATGAATTAACATTCCTCTCTAATACTTCACCACAATTTATACAGAGAAGGTACGAATGAGTCTGCTCGCATGGTAGATGCAAATCTTTTGCATCAATATCAAAAATTAAATCTGCTCCATCCCACTGTTTTTCCTGCATAGGATAGGTTGGAAATCTGTAAAATGCGTTTGAGCAGTAGATATCTGAGGGAGCCTCTCTAATCAAGATGGCCAAAAGTTCTCCAATGTTTCTAAACGAAAGGTGTCGCACGATCCCTGAACTAAATTGCTTATATCCGAATTCACGTTCTTCCATACGTGTTGGGATATCAATATTTTTACTATGCTTAAAATAATATTGTCTAAATGCGCTCTTTATAAAGGCTATACTTTTGTCAGTATCTTTACTTGTAATCATGTCATTTTTTGAAGAGTTTAGATCTAAATTGAATTGGATTCGTTATTCCATCACATTCTTCAGTCGCAAAACAAAGATTTTCATTTCGAAGTT
>DATEOO010000273.1:0-2087 GCA_035274085.1 Candidatus Nitrosocosmicus sp. | reverse complement strand
AAGACTATTGGAACCTCAAAGCACACAAGGGAGGTAAAGCCAGCGTTATCGTTGGAAATGTAAGGGACGTGGAGGTAATGATTAGCGGCGCTAAAAGTGCGACTCCTTACAACGATATAGTTCTTCGAACTGGAGCGTGGGGTAAGGATATTGTCGTCCCTACTGTTATAGCCGGTGCCTTAACAGCTGGAATAGCCGCTGCTCCTGTGGCAGGGATTGAGGCATATCGGGCCCACTCATTCGAGAAAAAATTTTGGGAATTCATTACCTCTACCTTAGCCGATATCGGAGAAGGGAAGGCAACTATGTCTACTACGGTAACAGTGACTCCGTAAGTTTATGTTAGAAAATACTTGACGATCCTAATTGCTAGCACACTTCAGTAAAATAGAAATAAGATTGGGGCTTGATAGTTATTTCCTCATTAAAAAGGTACATACTGCAATTTACGTCACTTTGGAAAATTCTTCCTATTTATTATAAAGACAGTAGATAGAATCACAAGTTAGCCGAGCTATGGAAATGAGAAAAAATTTTTAATAGTCTTGAGCAAAGGCTACAATCGCACTGATTGCCCATTAATATTGCAATACCAATAATGGTAACGTCCACCAGCTGTTATAGACAGATTTCAGGTAGTTTCATAAGAAGTATTTTTCAATCTGATTGTCAAAAACCAAACAAAAATAGCTACAAAAGGCAAAGATGCTATACCATATGCAATCTCAGTCGGTAGTTTGGAATTCAATGATAAACCAAGACCCAAGTACATGGCTATCATCACACAGATGATGCCTATTGAAACGTACTCTTTAGTTACCATAAGAAATTTTGGTATATCGAATTTTTGGTAATGCTTTGTGTGATAAATAACTGGCATTATGAACATAACCGTTGCCGCTGTAACTGCATAAAGCGAACCTAGCAGGGCTATGTTATCTAGCATTTGAAAATAAAGTGGATGACTTACTGTAATATTTAATAAAAACCCGAAAAAAATGGAGGATGCTGCTGCCAGTATTTGACACCAACGCATGCCTGCACCAACCCTATCATAGTCTTCAGTAGAAGTACTCCCTGCCATATTAGTGGGCGTATATCTGTGGAATCGTACGAATATGAAGATAAAAGGCAAAGATGCTATACCATATGCAATCTCAGTCGGTAGTTTGGAATTCAATGATAAACCAAGACCCAAGTACATGGCTATCATCACACAGATGATACCTATCAGAGTATATTTCTTTGTAGCCAAAAGATATTTCTCCACATCAAACTTTTGATAGTGAATCATATGATAAACAACAGGCATTATGAACATGGCAGTTGCTGTTGTTACTGCGTAAAGTGCTCCTAAGAGAACTACGTTGTCAAATAACTTGAAGTAAGATGGAGGATTTACCGCGATATCCAAGAAAAAACCAAAGAAAATCGAAGAGGAAGCTCCTAATACAATAGCCCAGTCTAAAAGCGATCCAACTTTAGAATAATGTTCTGTAGAGCTATTCCTTACGGGATCATCCTCTGGATTAGATCTCAATGGAGAAATACAGTAATCTGCCTTCGCTATTTAAACATCGACATAACCTGTCGTACACAATTGCAGAAGTGTTTTAGGCTCATTGAATTTTGGGTAACCTCATTTGTCATATCAAAATTGAATTCTTTATATTTCGTATCAATAGTAATCCGGAATTGAGTATGTGAGCAATTCGATTTCATGTAACTTCTGATTTCTAATCATTTAACTACTTTCTAAAATTACAAAAACTCTTGACAATGAATCGTCCGAGTCAAAATATTTAGTTAAAAGTATACTGGTAAATCCTCCCTAGTTGACGTCTTGATTGCAATATCTTCACGCATTATTTAACTAATATTCTAGCCATTTGAAACAGCTTTAGATGATGACAGACGCCAATTCACGATTTCAGAGGAAAAAACTCTTATCGATAAAAAAATGGTTTGTCTGATCTATTTCTTATCTGATTCGACTCGTATTGTTTTAATGCATTATGTTATCTGGACAAACTTATATTTCTATTTTTTTAGATATTTGTGAGATGATGTCCCCAAAACTAATCATT
>DATEOO010000272.1:0-4902 GCA_035274085.1 Candidatus Nitrosocosmicus sp. | reverse complement strand
AGTAATGAAGCAGATCACAAATAAAACTGTTTAACACTATATTGATGACCGATTTTATGCAAAAAATATTATAAAGCGATGTGGGAAGTGACCTCATGATAAATCAAAAAGAACCTAATCCTACTTAATCAGAAAAGGAGTAATTTAAATGAAGGAAAGAAACGGATATTATAGAAACAATCCAGACAAAAAGGGAAACGATGCTATTGAAGTCACTGATCTTTCTATTGCTTATGAAACAAAATCAGGAATTTTGAAGGCCGTTGATAAAATTTCGTTCAATATGAATGATGCCCAAGGTATTGGTATTATAGGAGAATCCGGATCCGGGAAGAGTTCACTTGGCTATGGCTTGTTGAGATCATTGGCAGTAAACGGGTCAGTCGTTTCTGGAAGTTTCATCTTTGAAGACCAAGATGTACTGAATATCCCTGAAATTGAATTTAATGAGAAATACAGGTGGAAGAAAATTTCAATGGTATTCCAAGGTTCTATGAACAGTCTTGATCCAGTGTTTACCATAGAAAATCAAATGAGAGAAATTTTGACATCCCATAATAAAAAAATTTCAAGTAAAGATTGCATTTCGATTATAAGGGCTGCTCTTATTGATGTAGGGTTAAATCCCGACGATGTTTGTAAAAAATATCCGCACGAATTAAGTGGAGGAATGAAACAACGTATAGTAATAGCTAATGCATTACTTCTTGGACCAAGAATTCTGATTGCAGATGAACCAACAACTGCCTTGGATGTAGTGATTCAGTCTCAAGTTTTACAATTACTAAAAAAATTAATAGAGGAAAAAAATATGAAAATAATAGTAATAACTCACGATATGTCACTGATTCCAAACCTGGTAGATAAAGTGATCATCATGTACGCAGGTCAGGCTGTTGAAATATCCGATATCAAAACAGTGTTTGAAAAACCTTTACATCCATATACTCAAGCTCTCATCCAATCAATACCGCACATAAGATCCTCAGAGAAATCTATCAAATTTATTAGAGGTAATCCTCCTAATTTGATAGAAATAGAAGGGGGTTGTAGGTTTATGGATAGATGTCCACATGCATTTGAAGATTGCAAGAATGATCCTCCAGATATGCGGGTTGGAAATAATTTGGTGAAATGTTGGTTATACAAGATTAATGATTAATTTGAAGTCATGTACACAATTTTAATCTGTTTATTCAATGGCTTTTTTTATAAATATTAAGTTTATATCTTAAAATACAGAATAATAAACATTAATGCAAGCTCTTCTGAACGTTCACAAGATAAGACAGGATTTTCCCATTTTGAGTAGACGGCTAAATGATGGAAAAAAATTAGTTTACCTTGATAATGCTGCTACCACTCAGAAGCCCAAGGAGGTAATAGATGCAATTAGTAAATATTATTCAGAGTATAATTCCAATATTCATAGGGCAGTTTATCAAATTGCTGAAGAAGCTACAGAAGAATATGAAAGAACAAGAGATAACGTTAGAAAATTTATAAACGCAAAATACGAAGAAGAAATTGTTTTTACGAGAAACACGACAGAGTCGATCAATTTAGTAGCATATTCATGGGGAAACGCCAACATTAAGAAGGGAAATACGATCCTATTGACTGAATATGAACACCATAGTAATATCGTTCCTTGGCAGATTCTCTGTAAAAGTAGAGGAGCAAAGATCAAATACTTGGAGGTAGATGAAGATGGATATCTAGACTTAGAAGCACTGGAGCAACTTTTGGCAAGAAAGGGTGAAGGAAAAATTAAGTTGGTCTCCCTTAGTGAAATGTCAAACGTATTAGGGACCATATTCCCGGCACGGGAAATCATCAAAATTGCACATGAAAAAAACATTCCTGTCCTCTTGGATGGCGCCCAATCAGTTCCCCATATGAAGACAGATGTTCAAAAAACTGAATGTGATTTTCTGGCATTTTCGGCCCATAAAATGCTCGGCCCTACTGGCGTAGGAGTGTTGTATGTCAAAAAGGAACTATTAGAACAGATGAAGCCGTTTATTTCGGGTGGCGATATGATCAAAGAAGTACATAAAGAAAACACGATCTTTAATGATCTCCCCTATAGATTTGAAGGTGGAACGCCAAATATTGCTGATGTAATTGGCTTTAGCTCTGCAATTGAATATCTTAATAGGATAGGTATGGATAATGTTCGTGATCATGAATTAGAAATGACCTCCTATCTTTTAAACCGAGTTCAAGAAATAAAGAATCTGAAAGTTTACGGCCCCAATATTGCGAAAGATAGAGGAGGCCTTGTTTCGTTTAATATAGAAGGAATTCATCCTCATGATTGTGCCACCATTTTAAATGACTTTGGAGTAGCGATTAGGTCAGGACACCATTGTGCTCAGGTCTTGATGGAAAAGCTAGATATTGTAGCTTCTTCCAGAGCTAGCCTATATATTTATAATACTAAAGAGGAAATTGATATATTAATAGATGCTTTAAATCATGCTAGGAGGATATTCAATCTATGAGTGAAGATATTTACAGGGAAATGATACTTGATCACTATAGAAATCCGCGAAATAAAGGCAAAATCGAGGAACCAGATATAAGAATAAATGATAGCAATCCACTCTGTGGTGATGAAATATCAATAGATCTGAAAGTCGAAGGTGACATAATAAAAGATATCAAGTTTGATGGGAGAGGATGCGCAATTAGCCAGGCTAGCGCTTCGATGTTAACAGAGATGGTTTCAAATAAACCACTAACAACAATTAGAGATATCACAAAAGATGATGTGCTCGAAAATATTGGCTTAACAAATTTGGGTCCAGCGAGAATAAAATGTGCTTTGCTTTCGTTAAAGGTGCTAAAATTGGGTATGGTAAAATACTATGTTGATAAGGATCCAACATCCGCTGCTCAAATGAAGGATGAATCCAAAGTCTTTTGACAAACTGTAAATGATTTTGAATTCAATAAACTGAAAACAGTAACGAACAACTTTCTACTAATCAGTGGTGAATAAGATCCAAATAGAACCTATAAATCCCTATTGGAATATCAATTTACTTCTTATTTTTATATTTATTTTTGTTTTTGCTATTGCAAGTTTATTTGCAGTTACAGGAGTTTTGGGAAACTTAGACGATATTATAACCAAATTTATCAAAGATATAAGAAGTCAAACACTAGATGCAGTATTCATTACTATTACTACAATGTCAGACACTATTAATTTAATTATTGTTGGTTTTATTCTTACAATAATTAAGAGAACAAGAAGAATAGGTATGATTTTGTTAATTACTCTGGTTTCTGTTACCATTTTAGTAACTTATTGCAAACCATTGTTTGCAATTGAACACCCTAGTATCAATTTTAAATCACTAGTCATATTGCCAGACAAATTTACGCTCGAACGGGATAGTTTTATGCCCTTTGCCCAAGACTATTCATACCCCTCCAATCACATAGCTTCAGCAGCCGCTTTCGGTTTCATTGTTGCTGGATTGTGCTATAAGTATTCGCCAAGGTTTGCAATGGCATTTTTGATATCTTTCCCGGCACTAATAGGGTTTACCAAACTTTATCTTTTTCAGCACCATCTGATAGATTTAGTTGGTGGGTATTTTCTTGGGTTGGTAATAGTTTCTATAATAGTAAAATCTCTAAAAGCAAATGAGCAACAAACAATTAATATTGTTGATTCTAATCATGGAGATTAATACGAGTTGCTAAGAATAATACTTCTGCCATTTCATTAATATTTCTTGTTTTAAAATATATCTAAATAAATGTGTTATATCAGTCGAATCGATTTGTCAAAGATGGATCTAGTAATAACCACCCAAAATGCGAATCATCGTGAACGTACCGGTAATCCTTAATATTTGGCCTCAATTTTAAAGATCGGATTCCAGATAACATCTCATTTTGAAGTTGCAATCCCAATTTTCTTGAAATATCATTAACTTTTGGAGAGTCTATTGACCGTGGCAGCAAAATCCTATAACTAAAGGTTTTAGCATAATAGGTTCTGGTATAATGATCTAACAACCTCTTTGATATAGTTGCGATATATTCAAAACTATCCAAATTCACTGTAAAATCTGCAGGAAACCGTTTTAGGAATTCAGTATTTACCAAACAAATAGTAGAGTATCAAGAATACTATTTATGTGCATTCTGACTGGTTTGACAATTAGAATTCATGATAGCAAATTAAGGAACAACTTTAGAATACTAATTTCCTTTCTATTGAATTTTTTCATTTTCAAACCTAGATATAGGTTAAATCAAATTATTAAATAGTGACATGGTTTGGTAAGGTTTGGTATAGGTATGAGTTTTTTACATCATTTTTAATATGATTTTGCCATTATTTTGAACTTGCAAATATCGTGGATAAGTGATATATCACACATGATTAACAAAGTAGAAAATATATCAACAAATCTAGTAAAAAGTCATCAAAAAGATTCGTTACTTTGTCTAAATCTTTTTTAATAATTAAACAGTCTCATAATAGGTATTAATAGGAGCAGGTATAATCACAAGTTCGCAAGTTCAATAATGTGGTACTTATCGAATGGAAAGTAGTACCGGTGATAAGATTTTAGGATCGTAGTATTACTCTAGAGACAAATAAGATGATTGGAAGTTGCAAATAGGAGGTAGAATAGAGATATTAAATCATTTTGCTATCTTCTGATTTAATTCAGTTAATGTAATTTGTAATTTGAAGTATAGAAACGATTTGAAATTGGTGAATTAATGAATAGCGCATCTCGCCTTAATTATCAGAAAAGTTCGACTATTTGAAAGACCATGCTTTTTTTACTGTTAAGATCTCATGGTCTATACTGATAGGGTCCAGTGAGAATAAATTCACGGAGTATACCTTAAAGATTTATTTATAAG
>DATEOO010000271.1:0-2936 GCA_035274085.1 Candidatus Nitrosocosmicus sp. | reverse complement strand
ATTTGGAGTCAAGGCATCGATAGTCTTTGGTTTAATGCAATTATCGCTCGGATAAAGGATCTGTCGAACTTGGAATCTATTCCTATAGTCTCTGGTGGGATAATGTATTCAATCTAAAAAAATGATCACTCTGTCAATTTATGTATTCCAATAAATATGGAAGTTGTTGTTGGAACTTCGAGTGAGAAGTCAAGCGGATTGTATAAATAAATATTGGTTATCGTATGCGAATATAAGAGATTAGATAAATCATTCGGAATTAGTGATTGGTACATACACATGCTCCCTAATTTTGAAAAGTTAGGAACAAGATTCATCTGAATGGGAAACACGTTATTATCGGCAGAAGCACCTACAATTTGTAATAATGAATTAGTGGAATTACATGGAAGTTTCGCAAGAATATTTCCCTTCAATATCTTCAATGGCATTGAACTATATAATGGAATATAATCTTTTGAAGAAATAGTCATAGGATAGGGCAGTACCATCATAGATTGCATATTTTCTATCTTATTATTACTGTTATTATGGATAGTAACAACATTATCATCAGTCAAATTATTGTTATTACCTGATAGAGTAATATTATTTTTGTCTGGAGAAACAGTTGTAATATTTAATGCAGTATTGTTCTGTCCAAGATAATTTAAGCTACTGTCTAAAGTTTGCGAGATCTCATTGTCATTAACATTATTGTCTGATTGGTTTGATATGGGAAAAGAAAAATTTTGCATACCCTCAACTACCGAATCAAGTAATGATGATCCCTTCAAAGAATCAATTAAAGAAATCGCCTCATCACTAGATGACTTTGCTTTATCAAAATTATTGGATGTTTGTTCCGGTTGACCAAAAACATCCATACTAGAAACTGATCCCAAACCCAAAATAATTAATCCGATGACAAAAAAAAGTCTAAATTGAGGAAGAATTGACACTGTGATACAATCATAAAAAAATTATTTAATTCTTTCTTTTGATGAATTTGAGGATAAAATGTCTCTTATTTTTTTTAAATCGGTCAATGGAGGCGAACAAGTAAAATCTTTACATATTATTGCAAAATCGCTATCAGGTTTTTCTTTAATTAGTGACTTATTTTTGAACAAATTGTACTGATCTAGCGTTTTTGAGAGGTTGTTCCCGTATAGAATAGAAAAAATTCCATTTGGAATATACATTTTATTCATTTCATCAATCATATCTGATTTATCATCTTTTGAAAAAATGGTAATTTCGGTTGGTTTCTTAACATATAGGTATGTTGATGATAATAACCAACCAAAACCAAATGGATTATCTAGCGCGGATGAGATAGATCCTTTCATCATTTTCTCAGCTATCTCTAAATAATTGCTTTTTCCTGTTATGTGATAAAGACGGATCAAATTTGATATTGAAACCGAATTTCCACTTGGTAAAGCCAAATCATACAAGACTTTAGTTCGAGTAAGAATCGATTCATGTAGGTCAGAAGAGTAATAGAAATTATTTTCTTGTTTGTCCCAAAAATGTTTTATCAAAACATCTGTATAATAAGATGTTAGTTCAATGAACCTTGGATCTGTCTTTACCTCAAATAGATCCAAAAGAGAGTTTATATAAAAAGCGTAATCATCCAAATAAGCAAGTATTTTCGCCTTATCTTGTTTATAAATTCTATATAAATATCCTTCCTTGGATTTTAACTTTGTTTCGATGACGTCTACCGCGGTTAGAGCAGTTTTCAAATATACTTCTTTACCTGTTATCTTATAACCTTTGACAAAAGCAGATATGGATAGCGCATTCCATGATAAAATTGTTTTATCATCTTTGTGAGGCTTTATCCTTTTCTCCCTGATATCAAAAAGCTTTGTAGAATATACATCTATGATGTTATTAATCTCCTTCACATCTAGTCCATACTTTCTTGCTAGATGTTCGACGGAGATTTTGATATTTAGTATGTTATTCCCTTCAAAATTCCCTACTTCTGTTATATCAAAGTATTCGCAGAAGATATTTTGGTGTAAAGGATCTTGAATGATTGAGACGACCTCTCTTTTAGACCATACATAAAATTTTCCCTCTTCTCCGTCAGAATCTGCATCTTCAGCTGAAAAGAAAATTCCTTCCTTATTTGTAAGCACACGTAAAATATAATCCAAGGTTTTCTCAACAGTATCTCTAAATATTTTTTCCTTAGTGATTTGATACATTTCAGAAAACAAAATAACCAATAACGCATTATCATACAACATTTTCTCAAAGTGGGGCACTAGCCATTTTTGATCGGTTGAATATCTTGAGAACCCACCTCCTAGGTGATCGTGTATCCCTCCAAAAATCATTTTTTCACATGTTAAAGTTACAAAGTCCTTGAATTTTTCAATATTCGATATATCATAGTAACGAAGCAAAAATAATAAGTTAGACACGTTAGGAAATTTAGGGGCGATTCCAAAACCTCCATGAATATAGTCTGCCATTTGCAATAAATTTAATGCAGATTCGTCTAGAACTGTCTTGTCAATTTTTACTGTTTTGTTGTTTAAAATATCTTTTGATGTATTTATCAGCGCTTCTACAAATTCCGAGGTGGTCTTATTTATGTCGCTTTTCTTGTGCACATACGCCTGAGAAAGTTGATTTAAGATCTCAGTAAAACCGGGCATACCATATCTGCTATCTTTTGGAAAATATGTACCGACATAAAATGGCTTGAGATCAGGAGTCAAAAATACTGATAGTGGCCATCCACCATTACCATTTACTAGTTGGCATGCCCTTTGATATATATCATCTATATCTGGTCTTTCCTCTCTGTCGACCTTTATGTTAATAAATTTTTCATTCATGATTTTTGCAATTTCGGTATCTTCAAATGATTCATGTGCCATCACATGACACCAATGGCATGAACTATATCCTATACTGAGAAAGATCGGTTT
>DATEOO010000270.1:0-4106 GCA_035274085.1 Candidatus Nitrosocosmicus sp. | reverse complement strand
CTGTATCTTCTTCGACCGTCTTCACTTGATTCAATGATAAACTTGGCCTCCTTTGCTTCTTGAATATTAACGTGAATATGCCATTCCCCTTTTTCATCTCCTATTGTGGCCCATTGTTCCTTAATTCGAAACGGAGTATTCTTTTCCAGTCTGACCTCTGCTATTGCGCCATCACTTCTTAACGACAGCATAACGTTATCAAGTGAAATTACATCTTTTACTAATTCTTCGAAAGTGGTTTTCACTGGATTATTCATATATGTGTAGTAGAAAAGGTCGCATTAATAAGAATTGGTAATATTGATAGGGATACATTCTATGAGCATGTACATTTACATGAGTACGCATACTGACAAAGAATGGATCTGACTATTTTCCATGTTGATTCATTATTTATTATTATGTTGTAAGCTATCTAATGATAAATTCTAATCCCTTATGATCTTCATGATTTTCAAGCGTCTGAAGTGCAGCCGATTTTGATGCAAGCTCAGCAGTTATATAACTATTGTCATCACTTCCAATCACGATGATGTCATTTTCTATCGGCTTTAGATTGTCTTTTAGCAGCTTCTCTATACTTTTTTCTTCTTTTAGCGCATTAAATTTAGAACCCGGAATGAGAAATTTCCCATTATTATACAGGAGTGTAGTAGCTCCTTTTGCTCCCATTTTAATTGCTGCATCCCTTTGCTCAACGCCTCGCTTAATAGCAAATTTCAAATTTCTTAAAAGAACGGCATGATTATATTCAGCAATAGATATCGAGCTTTTGGGCACTTGTGTTTCAGCGCAAATATATTGTGAAATCTCTCCAAAAATCTTTTCTCCCCTTTCAGTCATCGTAGTTCCCTTTTGAGTTGTAAAAATTAATTTTTCCATCTTGAGATGCTTTATCAAAGTCTTTATGGAGCCTTCTCCTAATCCCAACTCATTAATCAATAAAATTCTACTAACATGTCCATCCCTTTTTAGTAATTGTAGAGTCTTGAATACATGAGCAGAGTTAAAAGAAAGAATTCTGCTAGGTGCGTATCTGCTAGATATAGTTTTTAGGGTATCTACCACAAGATGCACGTAGTAAGTTAGTAGCATACAAATTTAATTTTACCTCTTTTTTCGTTTCTCATACTTAACACGATATTTGATGAGTCAAAATGAGATTTTGAATAGTTAGACTCCAAATTTATGCCTATAAATAAAAATTCATAATCTTTGGATCAAACTTTTTGTCAAAACAATATATGGCACTGCACTACTAATAATGATATTTAGCATTTTTGTAGATTATAGTGTTACTTAAATTTCTTTGACTTTCCTTTAGTCTATTTCATTAAATGTTGGATAAACCATACAATACTTTATATATCTCGAAAATGGTAAATGCTTGATGAGTCTACATCATGCTCAAAGGCTTGTAGAAAAAGATGGAATTCCAAAGGTTTCAATCGCAGTTTTAGCCATTATTGCAATTTTTAGTATTTACATAGTAGGATATGATCAAGGCCAATTATTTAGTTTGGTACAGGGTAGTGAAGCTTTTGACACAATGTGGCTTCATGAATTTACTCATGATATAAGGCATGCAGCAGGATTTCCGTGCCATTAATATTTGTTAATTTTTTTTTATCTTCCATAGTGAAGTAGATTATAAAACATGAAATCTTTAACATTTATTTTCGTATCTCTTTTGTCGGGTGTTATAGCTGGCGTAATTTTAGCAGGTGTTAATTACTTTGTCGCCGAACCCTTCATAGATCAAGCAATAGGAATTGAGGTTAAAAACAGCATTGCATCTGGTGAAAAAGTTAATTTTGACGAGTTAAGCGGTTACAGGATGTGGCAAAAGGAAGGAACCTTTGCAGCAGGAGCATTCTTAGGATTAACATATGGAGCGATTTTAGGGATTGTTTATGTAATATCAAGAAAGTATTTGCCTTCATCAGACGATAGGAAAAAGGCACTTATTTTAGCAGCCATAATGTGTTTATCGTTATATGTTGTTCCATTCATTAAATATCCTGCAAACCCGCCTGCCGTAGGAGATCCAGAGACCATTGGATTAAGGGATAGTTTGTATACTAGCTATCAACTGGCATCTGGATTAATTGCTTTGGGAGTCAGCATTCTTATGTATAGGTTACGAGGCATTGGTTACATAAAGTATGTAATTCCTATAATTTACTTTGGCCTAGTTGCTTCTATATATGTAATATTTCCAGCAAACCCCGATGCAATTACTGCTCCAATGGATCTAGTGAACGCATTTAGAGCGGTTACTTTTGGTACTATGGTTATGTTCTATTTAGTTCTCGGTACTATATTTGGAATTATGTGGAATAAATTTAAACCCCATGAAACAGCCCGAATAACTGCCTAACAACACAACTTTTTTCTGGTCACTGTCAAGAACTAACTGACCACTTAGTATTCTAATAATCTACTATACTATACTATAATAGGATCAATTACAACTTGACATAAAAGATCTGTGTGTATTTGCTAGTCTTAAATTCTGATTTGGAAAGACATTCATAAGCTCAATAGTTATACTCAGTTGACCAACAATGGGGAACCCCAAAATATTTGATATTATTATCTATCTCTTCTGATTGTTTGTCTATATTCAAAAGGAAAAAGTGTATCTGTCCATGAGGAAGTTGGTACTCGATCAACTTTTGCAAAACTTCCATTCTTATATCAAGATAGTTTCTGAATCCGTATATGCTAATATCACATTCATTGAATTCAGGCTGAAACCCAATATGAAAAATATCTTGAGTTTGTATTATTTCTAATAAAATGCTTGACAATGTATGAAGTATAGGAATATTTCTAATCGGATGATTTTCTGTCATGTTATTATCTCACTCCTTCGTTTTCTTACTATCGGTGTATGACGTCAAATGAACTCACCTCTGTAAAAATTTGTATTTCTGAGACGAAATAGTCCGTATCTCTCTGATTCTTCCTTTTGCTTAGAACATGAGTGTCCTATCATGTTAAGATGTTCAAATTATACTGTTGAGATTGTCTATTTAATTTTTCTAGATTTATTACAATTTTTGCCAAAATTGTGTTGCTCTACTAAGTTAATATCTGCGAACACATCGAAATTCCTATCATCCCCCAGGTTACATTATTTGATGCATATATGGCTTGGATCGAAGATAACGATATGCAATTAATCTAGAATAGTTTTCTCTCAAAGTCCAGATACATCGGCTTGGGTTGAATGAATCCATTGTATTTAATTTCCTTTAGATAGTGGAATTGAAATTTTATTTGACCATATTCAGAGGGAAAAAAGACAAACTACAACCCAAAAGTCCAAAGTCATTTCAATAATGTCTGTACAAAAAATTCTTCATTAATTCGCTATCTTGACAAATATTTAATAATTAAACTAATGATACTTACGTTAGAATATGTATGCTGCATTAACTTTATCAATTACGATACTTGCATCACTGTATTTTATTTTTCAGCTGAATGGGACAGTTGTATCATCTGAGTCAAAGTTATTGCAACAACCACAACAAAATCAATCATATATAGCAGACTTGACTGGTGATAATAATATACCTCCTGTAAACACAAACACTACAGGTATTGTTAAATTTATTACCAATGATCATTACTATAAAAATAACGAGATATATTATGAAATAAATCTCACAAATATAAACAGTGATGTGGGAAAAGTTGAAGTTCACATGGGCAAAAAGAATGAAAATGGGCCTGCCATAGTCACGTTGTATCAAACAACGACATCTCTACCTTCAGAAATTTGTTGCACATCTGCGGGTTCAGAATATGAGCGAACCAAACTCTACTTCAATGGAACAGTTTTTACACAAGCCTTTGAATTTGGACCATTAGCCAATAGCAAAAACATAACAGATTTAGTCAACCTTTTTGATAATGACAGTGCATATGTACAAGTTTATGCATATCATCCTGACTCTCTAAGTTTGTTTGGTATGGATAGCGAAATACGTGGTCAAATTGCAAAGCAATAATTTGTAGTAGTTTTCATAATAACAAATCTTTTGTTCCGAAAATAAGACAAAAAGCTTTATAGATATTTGAAAAGCATTATCACG
>DATEOO010000269.1:0-6524 GCA_035274085.1 Candidatus Nitrosocosmicus sp. | reverse complement strand
GTTATAACACCGTCAAAAATCCTATGTTGCAAGGATGATAGTAATGCTGGTTCAGAACCTACATCCACATCACTTGCAAGTCCATTAAAGAAAGTAAACACGGATGAGAAAAAAGTTATAACACCGTCAAAAATCCTATGTTGCAAGGATGATAGTAATGCTGGTTCAGAACCTACATCCACATCACTTGCAAGTCCATTAAAGAAAGTAAGTACCAATCCTCCGCAATCCGATGATGCTGTTGAAACAAAAGAGTTGAGTCCTGAATCATCAAAGGCAGATAGTGACAAAACAAATCTTTCTCACTTAGTTCAAACTAACCTAGGTAAACTTCGAAATATAAATTCTAACCAGTTTGAAAATAACAACATAGATGCAAAAGATAACCACAATGATGATGTCAACGATAATAACAACATAGATGCAAAAGATAACCACAATGATGATGTCAACGATGACAGATTAGATGAATTAAGGACGATCGTAAGCGCAGTTTTCTCTTAATTCATTTTAAATTAGGTTATTTTGAATTAATCAGACATTCAAGAATCTTGAACATATTTTTTACCTCTTTTGAAGGCCCTTTGATGTCTAATCTAATTCCACCATTAATGGATATCTTCGCAAAATTTAGTAATCCACCTTTTTCTTTGTACTCTAATCCTTGCAACCTTTCAATTTTTTCGCAAATAACATCCTCTGATTTATTTATGAATCCGCTTTCTCTATATAGTAGAATCCTCTTATTTGTAATGAACAAGTCATATTTTTTGTTGGCATATTGAATATCACTTCGACATACAAATTTCACTTTTTCTTCTGGTACCAAGAAATCTTTAAGAGGCATTTTAGAATAATTTCATAATAGCTATATATTGAATGTAGTCTATGTATTTAATCTGATTAGTAATTATATTTTAGCTTCATTTAGACAAAAACTTGCTTGGTTGGTACTGTAAACTGTGTGGATCTTGACTTAGCATAATAAATCTCCATTTTTTATCGATTCCTGTTGAGATGCCGATTCTGCTAGTTTGAGCTACTTTGAATTTGTGAAATCGAGCGATGTTCCTGTTTTCTTCAAAATAAAAGTAATTATTTATTCCGCTGTCAGTTGCATCAAGATTGTTATGTTTGAGGGTAATCTTAAATGCCTGTGTTAATCTACCTGGTCCGGTGGTCAAATTGTATACATTTTCTGATTTTCTCCATAGTTTCATAAAATTAATTCCTTCAACAGGTTCTATTGACCGAATTAGCACTGCTCCTGCCATTTGATCGTGATTTCTTGCCACGATATTCAGACAATGATGATTTCCATAAATAAAATAAATATACAGTCGTCCTACATCTCCAAACATTGCTGCATTTCTGATAGTCATTCTTTTATATGCATGACTTGCGGAGTCGTCTGTATATCCGTAAGCTTCCGTTTCTGTAATAATTCCACTGGTCTTAAAATAATTACCCATAAAATCTGTGTACTTGACTAAAATCTTTCCAATCAGGGAATAAGCTACCTTGGCTGTTTCAATCTCAAAAAAAGGTTTTTCGAGCCTCAACTATTGTGTTAAAGTAATATAAGGTTTCTATATTTTTTTATCTATGGAATATAGAATTAAGGATATTTCCTTGGCAGATAAAGGTAAAAAAAAAATTGAATGGGCTGAATCCAATATGCCAGTATTACTATCTTTAAAGAATAAATACAAAGATTCAAAACCGCTGAGAGATATTGTAGTTGGCGGCTGTTTGCATGTAACCAAAGAAACTGCAGTCTTAACCAAAACGCTTGCCGCGGCAGGAGCCACGGTAGCATGGTCAGGATGTAATCCTTTAAGCACTAATGATGATATTGCTGCCTCACTGGTGAAAGACGAAGAATTGTCAGTTTTTGCAAGCAGGGGAGTATCAACTAGAGAATATTATGAAGATATTTACTCAGTTCTGAAGTTTAATCCTGATATTACAATTGATGACGGGGCAGATCTTACAATCGAATTTCATAAAGCATTTGATAAGTATGGAAAGAATATCGCTGGTGGAACGGAGGAGACTACCACAGGAGTCTTAAGATTGAAGGCACTTGAAAAAATATCAAAACTTAGTTATCCTATAGTTGCTGTTAATGATGCTGAAACCAAACATGACTTTGATAATGTCTATGGTACGGGCCAATCAGCTTTAGATGGTATTATTCGGGCTACAAATGTATTAATAGCGGGTAAATCTGTAGTCGTTGCTGGATACGGTCATGTAGGAAAGGGTATCGCAAGTAGAGCTAGGGGGTTAGGAGCCTCAGTAGTTGTTACTGAAATTGATCCCATAAATGCATTAAAAGCACGGATGGATGGATTCATAGTAGCCCCAATGGAGGAAGTGGCATCGATTGGTGATCTATTTATTACTTCTACTGGTTGTAAAGATGTTATCATTGGTTCTCATATAGAAAATATGAAGAATGGTGTGATCCTCGCTAACGCAGGACACTTTAATGTAGAGATTTCCATTGAAGATATCAAAGGATTGGCTAAAAACTCAAAGCACGTCAATGAAAATGTAGAACAATTTATTTTGAGAAATGATGCAAAGATAAATGTTATTGGAGAGGGAAGATTAGTAAACCTTGTAGCTGCTGAGGGGCACCCCTCCGAAGTTATGGACATGAGTTTTGCTAACCAGTTCTTATCAGTACTTAAGCTCGTCAATAATAAGGGTAAATTTGAGAACAAAATTTATGAGATTGATAGAGACCAAGACCTGCTTATTGCTAGCCTAAAATTAGACGCAATGGGGATTAAAATAGATAAATTATCTGATGTTCAAAATAAATATCTTAGCGAATATGGAGAGGGGACATGATCGTCTAGATAGAGCCATTACCCATTCTGTATCCTTCATGAAGACTGGATAGCTAAAAGTTAATTAATATTAATATTTATCTCTAAAAGAGCAATCATTGCTGGATGGGTGGTCTAGTCTGGTTAGGATACCTGTCTCACACACAGGTGGTCGAGAGTTCAAATCTCTCCCCATCCATTGTGATTTATATAGATATAGCAACTCAGATTCAAGTAAGGAGTAACATTAAAATGTACACAACAAAAGTAATTGCCAGAAAAATCTTAGTTACTAAAAACGATTTTTCCAGAGCTTTTGAATAATCATCAAATTGGTCGTTTCCCATGACCATAACTTGACTTTCTATCTTGAAAATATCAAATGTAGAATCGTCAAGAGAACTCTTTGCTCTTGTAGCCAAAGATTTGAATATGTTCAATATTTTAGACTCTGGAGTCACGTCGCCTAATGTATAATAACCTTTGATATTTCTCTTTCCTGATGTAGAATGAGTATCAGAAGTACATATTTCAATAATCTTCAAATTTTCTGCTTCAAGGCATTCTACAATATTTTCTCTAAATCCATTTTTCATGTTATTTGAATCTATCCAACAGAGTGAATAGTCTATATTGTTTATTGAGATGATCAATAATCCAAATTGGCCGTGTCCTAGGTCAGGTTGTTTCAATAAATCCTTCTTGGTTTGTTCTTCTATTTGATAACTGTTTGCGTATCCTATCTTGAAGGGAAATTGTTCTGATTCTCTTAACTTAATTAAGCATTCCTTGCCTATTTTTATCAGTACTTCAATATTTTCTTGTTCAATTTTCTCACCCAGTGAATTATGAGCATCGATAATCAGGATTTGTTTAAAACCAATCAGTTTGGCATATGTTTCAAGTTCTGTTTTGACGTCAGGTGGTATGTCCTCCATTCCAGAGGGAGATTTTGAAAACAAAATTATTACATTATTTCCCAACGCAAATCCGCTGCAATTACAATCCTTCTTGCGAATTGTTAGCGGAATAGAGCATTTGTCACCTGCCTCTAAGTGATTGCGCTGATCTAATGTCGTCAAATATTTTTCAACTTCTCTTTTAGAAGGTATGTTCAAGGAATGATCAGAGACGCTGTGCATAACCATCGCAGAGTATGAATAAAATTTAAAAATATCGTAGGGTAGATTGCTACCACCTATTGGATTGAATGGGCCCGGATGGAGTTCTGGCAGTACAATGGAAACTTCCTTTTGATTCTTAGGCTTTAATTTTATGATTAGGGTATTAACCATTTTGGGGCTTGCCTTAGCTTCAGCAATCTTCTCCATTTCATCCGACTTATTCTCAGTCCATGCAATTAGAAAAGCTTGTAATATCTTAAAGGCACTAGTAAAATCGGGTCTACCAATCCTGTCTATTACAATAGTCCATAATACACCAATAAAGAGGATCACAGACCCGAATACATATACTGTAAAGTTTGTATAAAAAATATGGTTAAAGTAAAAAAAGGAGAATAAAATGAAAATGATTAACGGTTGAATGAATGAAATCGGGACAGATCTTTTTAATGATGCGCCAAATACTGATACGAAAATGCCTATCCTAAGACCTATTGCCATAAACATTCCTTGCAAAACAAAATTAATGTTCGGCGTATTGGTATTAATAATAAATTCTGATATATACCCCCCAATTACAGTCAGAGTCCAAAGCAGATTTGCAAAAGCAGCTACATGCAAGACTTTGGAGAAACGGTTTAAAGGTGTACCACGTAATGAAAGGTAGTCAAAAACAAGTGTCACTGAAAATACAGATGCAATAATTGGTAAACTTATTAAAAAATCAGCGATAGAATGTGGGGTAATTACGAAATTAATTAGTGCTACGTTTGTAATTAAACTTAAGATTGCTATTAGAAAAGAAAATTTTTCTGAGGAGGGATTTATGTTAGTAAAAAGCCATCTTTTATGAAGGCTGGAAACACTATCCGATTCAAAATTACTCATTAATAGTCAAAAAAAATTAGACTGGGATCAAAATTTTTATTGCTATTGAAATGGCAATTAAAGCACCTGCAATTCCTAGTATTATTTCTGGTTTTACTTTAATCCCTTTAGTTTCATCTTCAAAAAACCTTAAAAGACCCGCACTTGATGCAGGCAAAGGTGCATTCTTCTTGGCCTTCTTACTCATATTTAAAAATTTGTACAATGGAAATAAAAGCATTTCTGTTTTCAAAAAATAAAAAATAACTAATCCCATTCTAAATCATATTTAAATGACGGTTGCTTACTTTAAATGGTTTGAAACGAGTGCAAATCGGAGTCATAGGATACAACAGTGGCTCTTTTCAGATTAAGCCAAAAACACTTGATTTAGCCTATGAAGTGGGCAGTTTTATAGCGAAAAAGAATGCTATCTTGATTTGCGGGGGTTTAGGAGGGGTAATGGAATATGCTTGCAAAGGAGCTAAAGACAATAATGGCTTTACAATCGGAATAGTTCCACAAGAAGACTATTCAGGTGCCAATCAATACTGTGATGCCGTAATATCTACAGGTATTGGGTTGTCCAGGGACTTTATCGTGGCTTATTCTTCAGACGGACTTATTTCAGTAGGAGGTGGTGTGGGTACATTAATTGAGCTTTGTGTAGGCTATATAGCTAAAAAACCGATGATCTCAATTTCTGATAGTGGTGGGACTTCTGATATCTATGGGGGAAAATATTTAGATGAACGCAATAGGATAATGATACAGAAAACAAAGTCTCCAATGGAGGCAGTGGAATACATACTAAAAAAGTATGAACTACAGTAGAGGTAGATATTGTCCTCTTATAACTGAGTTAGATTAGATGTTACCTTTTGAAAATTAATATCACAAAAGGGTCTAAATTACCTACTTTAAGGAGTACAAATATTGATTAGGGTGATAAAAGGTACCATATTTTGATTCCAATTCTTGTAATTTATTTATAATTTGACTAGGCCCAATTTTCTTAAATAGATCAAAAATATCCATTTTAAGACCCATGCCCAATCTCAATGCAACGTTCAAATCTTCAATACTGCAAACCTGATTGTCAATCAGCCAAGAGGCATTGTTAGCTGCGACTCCTAAAATAGAATAGGGATCATATTTAGATGCCTTTTCCATAGTAAGATCTATTCTTTCATAATTGTCGCCTTTATATTCATAAAATCCACTACCGGACTTCTGACCCAAATTTTGATTATCATACAATTCTTTAATTTTTGGATGCGGCAACAGGACTGTTTTATCTCTTAGATGCATTTCATAAGAGGCCTTATGAATAACGTCAAGGCCCGTATAATCGGCAAGTTCAAAAATCCCCATTGGAAATTCCAACTTAAATTTAACTGCAGAATCAACTATCTCCTTAGAGACACGGTCTCTGTCCATTGAGAATAGTGCTTCATGTACCAAAGGTATGAAAACTCTATTGACGATAAATCCTGATACATCCTTGTTACAAATTACCGGACGCTTGTTGATTTTGCTGATATAATTTGTCACCTCTTGTGTTACTTTAGAATCTGTTCTAGTGCCTGGAATCACTTCAACTAATCTCATCAATTGAGGGGGATTAAAAAAATGGACGCCAATGAATTTATCTGGGCGGTCGGTTAGACTACTCAATTCTGTAATCGGTAAC
>DATEOO010000268.1:0-5872 GCA_035274085.1 Candidatus Nitrosocosmicus sp. | reverse complement strand
TTCTCAAATTCATAAATCTGGAATTATTTTTTTCTATAGAAGAATTTTATATTACTTGCAATCAAGGAAGGAGTTTTGGGAGAGGATGGAGAGGAGCCCTACTTTAGGACTGTTCTTTCACATAAATAGAGGATTTCTTGTCTGATCTTTGAATAATATAAAAAGCATGGCAAGAAATTATGAGAGCCGCAAGAGTCATTTTAGTTGCGAATACCAAGTTCCAGGGTGTTTCGGGGTTAGGATAACTTAAGTTGATTTCATCAAAATTCAAAGAATTATGGATTGTATGCACAGTAATTAAGGCTCCCCACACCGTAAAATTATAAGTAAATTCATAAGCTGCAACGACAATCAAGATAATTGATAATATAGATAACACGGATCGAACTATTTTTGGTGTATTCTGGACTCTGCTATAACCAATTTTGGTAACACAAAACCATGTGATAACTGAGAAAATTGCTAGATAGGTAACCAATTTGCCGGATCCATCAAAGATTAAATCGTGCTTTACTATTGTTTCGCCTATATTTAATGTACCAGTTTTATCATATTCCACCCAACTCCAATACATTCCAAACATTGTTATGTATAGCATTATAAATGCTGAAAAATAGAAAAATACTATATAAATAAAACGTGAATCAATATTATGAAAGAAATTGGTCAAAATATCATTCATAAGTAGTATTGTTAGATAGTCCTAGCGAATATAAAATTAACTCTATAGAAGTTCAGCTTCATAGATACTTTTGATGAGTTTTAATAATCTTACAGCATCTCTTTCTTTCAAACTTACTTTATTCTTCAGGATATAACCTCTAAAACTTTCAATCTGAGACTTAATTTCAGGATACTTTAATTTACATTTGTCCAAAATATCCTCGTATGTCCTATATGGAAAATAGGTCTGTTTTGATACTTTAAGGATTGACCTTCTGGTTAAACCGTCTATAATCTTGTATTTTTGAGCCAAAAATAAATTGTATCTAATATCAATCAGTGCTTCGGATTTGTAATTGGTATAATCCGTAAACGTTACAGCTACTTCATCATCAGATTCCAAGATTCGGTCTCTAAAAAGTCTAAAAATCTTACCTATTCCCATCATTCCGTATTTCTCAAGTTCGACAGCCCGTAGTGCACCCAAACTCGATGATCCGAAAACCTTCATATCCCTTTTTTTGACCAAATTATATACTTCAATTGGTGTTGGTGGGTAATCCTGAAGAAAGTACCCGTCAACTAATCCAACAATATTAACTTCTTTTAGTATCAACTGAAGCAGATCACCTTTTTTAGCTGGTAGTCTGTAATCTGCATCTAGAATTTTTCTAGCTTTTTCCCTTGATAGAGACGGTCCTAAAAATATTACAGGTTTAGATCTAACCATTTTTTAACACTTTCCCTGGCTCTTTGACCGACAACTGCTTTATTTATTTTGAATGTTTCCAACCCAGGGACAATAATCCTAATGACTGGTATATTCAGTTTTGAATTGGTCAAGTTTACCACTATTGCTTTCTTTAGTCCTCTTGCTCTTAATCTAGTCAGTATAAGTTTTATGTCATCTAATATATCATCATAGGTAAATGTATGAATATCGGAAAACAATTTCTTTTCTTTTGACTTTATGAATTGCCATGATCTATATTCATCACTATTTTCAGGATCGTATTTCATCTTTCGTAGATCATCCCTCGAACCTTGAATATTAGCTGCTCTAGATTGAGACACTTCTGTTATAGCCCTCATTAGTGCGATTCTTGCATCTGGATGAGTTCCATGTCCTTCTACTAAATATCCATACTCATGATTAATCCACTCTGCACTACTTGCTATGAATGTTGGAATTCCAAGGTCAGAAGTAATATCCTTAACTGTCAAGGGTATTTGAGAAAGGTTAAACTTATTGACTACTCTCTTAATAGGAACGTGTTCAATATTTTTTAGATCAATTTCTGGATAAATAGAATCATCATCCATAAAGTTCTTTGAATCAAATGGCTTTAGTTGAAAACCCCTTTTTACAAGCGAATTTTCAACATTTTTTAATACATGATATTGAAATGCACTAGATGTAAATTCTGCCAAACTTACTGCATCCCTTTCTATAACTTCGCATAGGGCATGACAAATTGCTTCTTCGATTACATTCCCAGAAGCCAACCCATTTGTATGGAAGTAGGAGTATGGATTTACTGATGGCGGCGACGGAGTATATCTGAAAATTGTTAACGGAGCTGGCACCAGTACTTCTGTCTCATTTAATAGATCATAACCTATACAATAATCCATTATCATTTCTTCATTTAAGTGGAATGAAACTGGTTCCACTACTTCATCATATTTTAGAACAATATAACTTTGAGATAATTCCTTAAAAGTGCCCCTCTGAATTTTTCCGCCAAAATTTGCAGGTAATGATGAAAACCTTTCAATGCTTTCCATAATTACACTAGCCCTTGCATGGTTTTTCGTTGGACCCTTCCCACTGTATACCCAGATGTAATCCTCAGTTCCTGGTAAAACGGCTGAAAAATTAGGTATTTTAAGCCTATCCATATTTGTAATATCTGCAATTCTTGTAATCCCAATTTCATGAATTAGAGAATTTACTTTTTCTAAAGTTTGTTCTACAGGTTGGATTCTAGATGTACCCATCATATTCCATTTTTTTCGAGATTTCAATGATAATTGAGATGTAGTTTTCAATAAGAATTTACAGTCATCATTTCTATGAGATATTATTTTAATTATTGGATTGACTTGATAAAAATGCTAAATCAAATGGAATTATTGGATTTATGATCCATAAAATACATGAGGAAATCGTAAAAGATATATATTATAAATCCTTTTGAGGAACTACTTGAGTTCTATCAATATAGAAGCTGAAGTTATAAGCGAGATTTTACTTAAGGCAGCCAGTGAACCCGAATTCAGGAAACGACTGATAAGGAGTCCGAAAAAAATACTTGATTGTTATAATATTTCAAACGAGGCCAAGCAGATAATCCAGAAAAGCATTGTGGATTTAACTCAATAGATTCTAATAGTTTTAATTATCAATCATAGAATTTAATATTTAATTAGTTAAATGAGCAAAGTATCTACCCATAACAGCTCCAAGTCCCTGTTCAGTACATTTTTTAGGGTTCCAAAGCTCACTCTAATTGTAATATTAGCAATTTCTTTTTTTTATATAACACCATACCTTTCACTTTTTGTTTTAGCTACAGTTAGCACAAACAGTACCAGTCAAGGGTCTCATGACATTTCTTTTAGTGGAACAGTATCCTCTAATCCCGATATCTTTCATAATTCAGGGCTTGAACAATCATTTTTTATTTTACCAGTCAAAAATGAAAATACTACTTATTCAGGAATCTTGACTTTTACTTCGAGTAAACCCTTACAAATACAATCTTTGAATATATTGACTATAAATAATAGCTTGAAACTACCTGTACAATTTGGAACATTATATACATTTTCTATTAACGATACTGCGATAATTCCAACTAATCTGCTTGACGAACCAAAAAACACCGGTAGTGTCCAGTTCTCTGGGAATGGATTGCGTATTATAACAAATGAACCTTTTTTGGTTAGTTATTCTTTTAGTGGAAAAGTAATGCATTCGATCATAAATAATAATATAGAAAGTGCACTGGCGGTATATAGAGGATTAACCGGAACGTACTCTTGAAAATAATAAGAATTGAAGGTTCACCCACCTCGCGTAGAATCGGGCTTTTCGCGATAACATTCAGATAAAATAATTTTATGATTTACATCTAATTTCTATTATGATCAAAAAAACATTTGAGAAACTAATAATTAATCCCACAAGATTAATGAGCTAAAGTTTATGACATTTTTAAATGAGCGGAGCAGGCAATAACTGATGGAACCATATTTTTTTAGTAAATGTGAAGTAAAAGTGTTATTTGAGAACAAGATAGTAGGCGAAACCGTCCAAAATAATTACAATATACGCCATCAATCAAATAGAGTAGAATTACTTGAAACGATATCTTCTAATCTCGTAATCGAAAATTTCAAGGGAAAGAATTTTGAATTTGCATGTGCCTTGGCTTGGTCAATATGTGCTAGACATGGAAATATACAGATGGCTCATGTAAGGCGATTTAATGAGTCGGACTTGTTTGAGCTTGTAGTATACTATTCTTACTCTGATGTTATAGACGCAGAAAGAAAAGAACAGATTGTGTTTTATCATTCTCAAAATAGATTAGATTTCGAATATCTAAAACCTGCAAGTATATTGCAATCATCGAATTCATATCTTAATAAAATACATCCCGACTAACTTATTTAAATTTTTTTATGGGATTTTATAATTAAAAAGCCCACCGGCTTCTATGATATCAGAAATTATTTTACTAAATGGTTTTATCGCATATGATTCTTTTTTAGTAATGTTTAGTATGGTATTTGTGTCTAGATTAATTTCTATTTCATCCTTATCATCTATTTTTTCTAAAATATTTTCTTCAATTTCAATTGGTAGCAAATAACCACCGTCAATAGAATTTCTATAAAAGATTCTTGCAAAAGATGGAGATAAGATTGCTTTAATGCCAGTTTTTGATAAAGCAATAGGAGCATGTTCTCGACTCGATCCACATCCAAAATTGTGACCCACCAAGAGAAAATCACCTTTTGAAACTTTGTTGATGAAATTAGAATCCAATCCTTCCATGGCATGTTTCGCAAGTTCGTCATGATCATGAATTTTTAGATATGGGCCTGGGATTATGACATCCGTGTCTATATTTGCCTTATTGTACTTGTGCACAAATCCTTTTAAAACCATCATAAATCTCTCGGGTCAGTTAATTTTCCGGTAAGTGCGGACGCAGCTACAACCATTGGGGACGCAAGATATGTTTGGGATGTTACATTTCCCATTCTACCTGGAAAATTTCTGTTAGTCGTGCTTGCACAAATTTCATCTTTCCCTAAAACACCCATATGTGCACCGCAGCAAGCTCCACATGTAGGTGGACCAATAACTGCTCCTGATTCCATAAAAATGGTAACCAAGCCCTCTTTAATAGCCTTCATATATATTGATTGAGCTGCAGGTAGTACTTCGGTTCGTACTTTAACTTTTTTTCCTGCCAAGATCTTGGCTGCAGATCTGAGATCAGAAAGCTTTGCACCAGTACAAGATCCTATGTATGCTTTATCTATTTCTGTACCTTGAACCTCTCTTACTGGAACAACATTCTCCGGTGAGTAAGGTTTTGCCACAGAAGGCTCCATTTTTTCACAATCATAATCAAATTTTTCAACAAATTCGGCATTCGGATCTCCTTTAATTACATTAAAATCTAAGGGTCCCAGTCTTGTCGTTAAATAATCCACAGTAGTCTTATCCGGTTCAATTATTCCGTTTTTTGCACCTGCCTCAGTAGTCATATTAGTCAAAGTAAATCTCTCCTCCATTTCCATACTATCTATAACACTACCACTAAATTGCATAGCTTTGTAATTTGCCCCATCGGTTCCTATATCCGAAATAATATTGAGGATAATATCTTTGGCCATAATATAATCTGGTTTTTTTCCTGTTACCCTAAAAAGCATAGTTTCTGGTACCCTGAACCATATTTTACCATGTTTTAAAACATATGCAATATCTGTATGACCGAGTCCTGCACTAAAAGCACCAATCGCACCTGTAGTATTAGTATGTGAATCTCCACCAACATAAACTTCTCCAGGTAACACTAACCCTTCTTCATGAGAAATTGTATGACAAATACCATATTGTCCCATTCCATACTTGAAGTGTTTCTTAATGCCATATTTTTGAGCCCAATTTGTCAATTGTATCACA
>DATEOO010000267.1:0-7305 GCA_035274085.1 Candidatus Nitrosocosmicus sp. | reverse complement strand
ATACTGTGACCCATACTCATCCTCATCATGCTGATCATCACAGTCATCATGAGAGCTGGACCGAAAAACATCATATCTTTGATCCTAGTAATTGTAAGCCAGGTAGAATGTGTTAGATATTCTACCAATCCTTTTGCACTTCATTTTTTTTTGTTGTGAAATAATTGCATTTAGTGGTTATCATTAGATGCCCTCATAGTATTTGATATATTATTAAATAATTTTAGCCACCTTATGTTCCTTAGCCTGGCATCAAGAGATAATTATCGATTGATAGACAAATTTAATTTATGAATTGCTAAATCATGATTAATTGCTTGAATAAGCATTTATTAATATACTCTAATGATATTCTGAAATATCGATTGTGAGATAAAATTGAATTCAATCTTACTGTTCTTATCAGCAAGTCTTGATAACAAATAAAGTCTAACTGTGACTTATTTGGACCTAACTTGGTCAATAAATTCAACCATGCTCTATATTACTATAACAAAATGACTACTATAATAGGAATTAAAACAACCGAGGGAATAGTGCTTGCATCCGATAAACGCGCTAGTAAGGGTTTCTTTATAGGATCCAAGATAGTACAAAAAATTTCTAAAATAGATGATACACTTGCAATTGCTATTGCAGGACAGCTATCTGATGCAGAACATTTAATCAAAGTTACTGCAGCTGAGAGAAAATTGATAGAACTACGGAGGGGCTTTCCACTGAGTGTAAAAGAATCTTCAAGACTAATCGCAAATCTTGCCTACTCGGGGCTAAAGAATTATCAGCCATATTATGTTGAGTTACTGGTAGCAGGTGTTGATATTAGCGGATCACATGTAAATGTCGCAGATATGAGTGGTGCGATTACAAATGAAGATTACGCGGCATCAGGTTCGGGAGCTCCCATAGCTTATGGAGTGCTTGAAAGTCTTTACCATTTTGATATTACAAACGATGAGGCAAAAGAAATTGCTAAAAAGGCAGTTGCAGCGGCTATGGAACGGGACCCGGGCTCTGGCAACGGAATAGATGTTTTAGTCATACCAAAATTGGTAACAGCCGAACGGGTTGTATTATAAGGGGAGGAATGATAACAGAAAATGTCTGAAGATAATAATTCCGTAGGTTCTCCTTATGGTTATGGAAATAACGGTAGATATCCATACTACTATGGACAAGGTGGTCGCCTGGTATTAGTGGATAATGCTCTAGAGGCGGTTAATAAAGGTTCAACAACTATTGGGTTAAAAACTCCCGAATTCGCCCTTATTTCAAGTCATATTAAACCTACTTTGCCCTTGGTCGATCCTAATGAAAAAATATTTGTAATTGATAAGCATATAGGAGCGACTGGAGCAGGCTATATTGCGGATATAGAGCACTTAATAGAAGAAATAAGGTTGCAAGGACAAAAACATCGTATTTCATATGATAGTTCTATCGACATAAGATCTATCACAAAGCATCTTAGTACTTATTTACATAATTACACAATTTATGCTGTAAGACCACAAGCGGCTTCAATCATCATTGCTGGAGTAGATGAAAATGGAATACATTTGTACAGAGTTGATCCAAGTGGAACTTATTTGAAAGGAAGTGGGTTTGCAATAGGTCACTCTTCCGATGTGGCACTAGAGGTGATTCAAAAAGGCTATGACGCAAATATGAATATTGAACAAGCATTGAAATTATCAAATGAATCTATAGAAAAAGCAATCGGAGAAAAACCTGTAATTGAGTCCGGGATAGTTACGTCAAAAGGATTTACAAAATTAAGTCAGAAAACCCTAACATAATGTTATAATGATGCCTAGATATCAAAGAATTCATTGTGCATAGCAATGATTTAAGCACATTTTTTGCTATAGTATTTAATTACTAGAGGTAATAGATAGATTGATTGCTTGAAATCTTGTATCTTACAATATTCTTGAATTTCAGGTTTGAACGAAAATCCAAACCTAATGAGTTTGCTATTTCGTCAATTATTCCTCTTATGCGAAAGTTTTATGTCACTAGTGCAAATTGGAGTGTTCTCCTTTTCAGGTATAACTTCTCTTATTAAATTCTCTTGAAGAATTTTTGTTATTTCCTCCATTATCCTGTTTGAGTAATACATAGCTTCCACCTTCTCAGTATCAGAAACGGCATCGGACTCTATGATAATGTATTCTGATAAAATACTAATATTCATCTGAAATATCCTGTTGTTACTGTATTTGTCTACTGCTATCCATTGAAGTCTAAAACCCGTTTCTTTTTTTATCAGACCAAACCATCTTAAATTGCCAAACCATTTTCCGGCTAAATGATGCACTATGGGATCAATGTTACCTTTTATAGGTATATCGATCTGGATTAATTGTTTATATTTTCTATATTTTTTTGTTTTGTCTATTTCTATCTCTTCATCTAAAAGATTTTCTTCTAATACTGGATTGAAGTTATACACATTTCTTTCAACCAACTTATACCCTGATGATGTTTTCTCAATTAGATTCAATTCCAGAAGCCTCTTTAAAGCCCTAGATAGACTTTGTTGATGAATATCAAGTTTTCTCTCGATAGCCTTAAATGAATATGTTGACAGCATTTCTTTTCGTAGCAATGATAGTATTTTCTTATCGTTATTACGAATATCATTGATAGATATTGTATGCTTCTCGTTGTCTATATGAGGGTCAGTAATATGATTTGAATTTAATGAAAAGTCGTTGTAAAATATTCTTAAATTAGTTGTCTGATTTTGAATTTTGTAACTCGAATGAAGTTCCTCATAGTTTTGAGTGTTACCATAATCATACGAGTTAACTTGTGGTAACAATAACTTTGTCAGTTGCAATTTTAGTCCAACCCATTGCCTAGATGCGGAAATAATTTTGCCAGATTTGATGTAGAAATTTTCCCATACATAAATATTATTTCATTCATGGATAATTCTTTCCTCAATCCCATATGCTATATATGATTAATCCGCTTAAATACTTATTTTATGGACTTTTTATCTATCTGTGATAATTCTTTACACAGATATTAATGAGGAGCAGCCCGAATTCATCCCTTCATTACTGTCTTGCTGATGCCTAGAATCTACTGTTTGTTACTAAAGCTAACGGCCTGATTCTAGTTAACTTGGATCTATTTATTACATATACAATTGGAAATAGATTTAAAGTAATCAATCCACCATTTTGTTGAGGTAAAAAGCTTTTCGTAACTGCATACCTCCATTTGCTAATTTATCCGTTAAAAAATACTTGTTCATAGAATAATTATTACTAATTCTAAATTTGGAAATAAATAATACTAATGAATGGTATCTACATAAACTATTAAATAAGTAGGGAATTTATATTAGTATACTAATCCAAAAAAATGGATCTTTGTCAAAATTATACTCTAACAAGAATTGAAAGACGAATTATCTTTTCATTTAGTTTAGCTATTTTTTTATTAGCTGGGATGGTTAGTTTGACTAGTAATGCTTCTGTTATATAGGGGCAGATATGGGATTCTAAAGCTGGTGTATTCAATCATACACAGACCGATTCTTCAGGCAATACAACCTGGATAAATTCTGGGAACTGGTCAATGATTGGAATAAATTCATCATCTCCTAGTTTGACTGCCGTTATAGAAATGGCCAAACCAAATGGAAGTGCAGGACACGAGCATATGATAAATGATTTCAAATTGGTAGAATTGCCTATTATAGAAAACCAAACCATTTACCTTAATGGCACCTCAACTATAACCATGAGAAACGGTACAGTTACAAGCGATCCCACAGTAATTGCATTTTCACAGGAAAAAATTGATATTTACTTTGATCCTGAGGATATAAATAATCATTTTGAGAATCAGTCAATCTCAGGTATAGCGAATTGAGGACATCAAACCTTTATTAAGTAATAGATTTAAAAATTCCCTTAACAGCTGAATTTTTTACTTAAATCAAGTATAAATCAGATACTATTATGTATATAAACTCCGCAAATATCAATAAAAGACTTCCCTTAAGTTCTTGTTATATTCTAGGTATACTTTTAAGCAACAAACCATTTGAGTCCAGCCTTGGCAGTTACTATATGATTCATCAAGTGATGGCTGATCTTCATTTGTCCAGCCTGCCTCTGAAATCGTTACTAGCGTTATGTCATCTCCAAGTTGTTCAAAGTCTATCTCTACTGTCAAGCGATTTGACTCTACAGCGCTAGCCCATTCGAAAACGATTCTCTGGTTTTTTACAGTCTGTTTTACGTATACTGAAAAAGCACCAGGATAATCATGAAAATCCCACATGACCTCTTTTCCTTCATCAAGTGGTCCGCTTGCTCCACCTGTGGTAAAATATTTGCTTAATTTCTGTGGATTATAAATTGCATCATATACTTCCTCGACAGGCTTTTTTATCTTGGCTTGCACTCTAAATTTCAAGTTCATAATTATACGCCGTTATAAGGTTTATTAGTAGTATATGTTATATAAATGTAACATGTATTCAGAGAGCAAGTATGATCGTATTCTTAAGGCACTAGGTCATGCTGGCAGACGTGAAATTCTTGATTTGATAAAGGATGAACCGCATACAACATCAGAATTATGTCTAATCTTAAAAAAAATGGATAGATGTACGGTAATGCAGCATTTGAACGTCTTAGTAAAGGCTGATTTGATTTTAGTTAAACATAGAGGAAAATATCGATGGAATCACATTAACATTCTTCCTATTCAAGAATTACATGATCGTTGGATATCCAAATTTTCACTAGATGTCATAGACATAGTTGTAAAGTCAAAACAAGATATAGAACAAGATTCGTGAAAATCAAAATCCGAATTTTTAATCAAAAGATGCATTGAATTATTCCTTAACACATTTTATTTGCTAACTGCCTTTGATTTTGCTAGCATTTAGGTTATTGATTTGTCGGATCAGATCAATATCGAGTTTACAAAGAGAAACAATATGATTATCCATTTGTTACTAATGCGATAAGAATTAAGCTTGATAAAGAGTATACCATTTCTTATACTAATAACAACCATTATTTGAAAAATTAATGAGGCGTTTTTAAATGGATTAAATCATATGCTCAACTGCTAATTTAATGTCCTGTTTGTATTCCAATTTGAGATATTACTAAATACCAGAATTTATCCATCTTATTCTAACCATTAATAGATACAAACATGGCTTATAGGTCAAACAAGGTGACTGTGAATGATTTAGTTAACCTATTCTAAATCAAATAAAAAGAAAAATTTTCTTTTTATTTTGATGTATTTGAAAGAATCTGCAAGTCAAAAGCTTTTATCAAATTAGGATGAATTTGTGTATGAACAATCATCATTATATCCGTTGGTGGAACTTTGGATTCTATCGAATTTACAAGTTGCATAATGCCATTTTCCAGATTAGCACTAGAGCTGGAAGTCCCATTTTGGGGTATCATGGGTTTAAGTTCTTTATTAAAAATATCCAATAGTTTTTCAGCCATGCCTTTTGCACTTTGATAATTAGCCATATTTACTATGGTATTATTTGTATTCAGGTGGGTGCCTGAATCTTTCATCGATGGTGACATATCCATCATCTTGTTCATATCCATTTTGCTATAGTTACCAGAATTATACATATTACTATTGCTAGGAATTGGACCTTTGTTCATACCTCCTATATTTCCCATATTGCTCATGTCGGTCATATCAAAGTCAACACTATAAGCATCACCATAATTTCTTAGTACTTCGTCTATCCCATCAGCAAATCTCATGGGATGGATTGAGCCACTGTTATTATCTTTTTTTGGATTAAATATATTTGATATGAACATAGTTACTTGATTTAGAATGTTAGAATCTTCTGATTGTTTTTTAGATTCCGTTAGAGTTATGACTTTATCTACATTCGTATTGATACTTGAAACCAATTGATTTGATTGTTGTAGTTTTTGTTTTTCATCCTGACCTGAAGGAGAAGTATTTGAAAATGAAGATGTCAGATTGCGCAAATTCTCTACTGCTAATTTAAGATCGTCTCCAATTTTTTTATCCTGTTTAACTATTTCTACCAACAAATCCCAGTAAAAAATACTAACGGCTTCATCTGCATGTTTTTGAGCCAGAGTTATATTATTATTTACAAGATTCGACTGGACAAGATTCGATTCCGTCTGAAATTGATCTAAAAATGAGAGAAAGGATGCATAATTATTTGGGGGAAAATTATGACCGTACGCATTTTGGAATGTAGTCGTATCAGGACTACTATTTGTATTACTATGGATGATTATGCTAAATAAAATACCAAACACTAATAGAATAGACAGGGTATTTTTCTGGTTCACAATAGTAAAATTATGTTTAAATGTTATAATAATACTTCGCTTAAATACGATTGCTGATAAACTATAGCTTATCAGCAAATCATTTTTTTGTTGATATCTTAAATACTTAATTTATCTATTTTATTCCAAATGCAACAAAGATTTTTTTGAAATATTGAGTGGTTATACTGAAGCGATGTATGTTCCTTTTCATTTAAGGATCCAAAAATTATATAAAATTATTTAATTTTCAAGTTATTCTAGGAGACAAGAATTCTGGATACTCTATTTTTAAAAGCTTTTACGAATTCTTCGACCATTTGTATTTGTTCCGTGCTTAACCTTTCTAATTGCACTGAATTGGAGTTCATATTTATCTTGTTGTCCATCATTTTTGCCACTTCTTTAATTGTTTTATCCATATTATATCTAATTGTCTCAGATATTTATAGATATTGGTATTGAATGGCAAAAACAAACATTTTATAAATAATGAGGCGTGTGAGCTAATCGAAATAACTTGACTATATTCTAAAGCCATACACAAATAAACATTCGATAATGCATTTTTGAATACTATTGTAATAATAAAAAGACAGGATTTTGGATCTTTTGCCATATCTGGTGTTTATTGTCACATGCTAAGATATGATTTTCAGAAGATACAGATAATCTATTTCAATTGACATTATTATTTTAGAAAAAACTCAATCTTGGGATTCGATTTGTTAGGAGAAAATGAGAAAATGAGACCCGTCCAAAAGTTAACTGATTTTTGTCATCGAATTGACGTGATTCTATAATATTGGTCCTGCCCTTGAATTCAAATCTATTTATATCCATCGCAATTATCAATAGTGAAAAGAAAAAGTTAATTCCGTAGAAAAGAGATATCAAATTCTGATCCTTTTTCAGATATGGATTTTAAGTCAGGACAATTGCTAAGTACCATATCTAATTCTTGTAATTCTGC
>DATEOO010000266.1:0-5517 GCA_035274085.1 Candidatus Nitrosocosmicus sp. | reverse complement strand
ATCATGGGATCGATGATCCTATTTTGATTCAGTTACTGGAAAAAAATTATGGTGCAAGAGTTCTATTTGGCGAGCCTTAACTTATAGGCCTAAAAAGGATTCAGCTATGAAGCGGTTCAATCATGGGAATTCGATTCAAGGTTGAATATAATCAGTATATATAAAATGGTAAAAGAATAAAAGGAAATGACAATTAATAGACCAAATTAGTAACTATTGCATATCAATACTTGTTCAAAATTAGGATGGGTTCTAATAAACTTCGTGTGATTGAGGACCATCGTAATCTGGAATAATCTTGAAAAAGTCTGATACTATATTCTCTCTTAATTTTTTATCTCATAGATAAAAATAGTTATGTAAAAAGAGCCTATGTCCAATCATTTATCCCCTATATAACCAAGAAATTGAGAATTTTCAAAACACTACTTGATTTCAATGGACATTCATCCTAGCAACAATATAGATTCATACCAGCAAAATTAATAATCAGTGATCCAGTCATTGGAAACATAATTAAATTAAGATATAATTTCTTATGTTGAGTTACCTCATCTTATCTTAGTTTAGCTTAATGACTGACTCTCGCCATCATCCAACTGGATTGGCTAAAGTGGTATTCTCAGTTTGTGTCATATTACCCGTCATGTTAGTCGAGGGTAAACCTGATGGGTTGGCTATAACGGCGTCGCCGGAAGAGCTTCCACCATAAGCAGTTGCAAATGCTCCTTGTTGGACTAGGCTTGGTAAGATTACAATTGATGCAAGTCCTATGCCCAATATTAGAATAAACAAATAGGGAATTTTATTCATTAATTGTCTATTCTTATAGATAGATAAAAGATTTTCCACATTTTAAATCATATTTAATATAAAAGTACAAAAAACATTTATCTTGGCAGTTATTTGGTAAATTACACGAAATTAATGGAATTTGAGATTAAATACGAAGTTATTAGGACATGGCCATCTATTTCCTTTATTCTACTTGTGACATTTACTATGATTATAACAATATCAATATTCTTTTCTGGATATAGTGTGGAAGCACAACAACAATCCTCTAAAAAAGACGATTCCGAATTAGTGTTGTCATATAAAGACGAATCAATTCCGGATTTATTTGATAGAGTGAAGTCATCTGTTGTAAACATATCACCGTCATCATCCTCATTATCAGAAAACACTTCGGAAACAGGTTCAGGATGGATATACGACAAAAATGGACACATAGTCACAAATAGCCATGTAGTAGCAGCAGCCTCATCTGTCAAAGTCACGTTCAATGATGCAAATCAATATGATGCAATTGTTGTAGGCAAAGATCCTATAAATGACATTGCAGTTATCAGAATTTCGGAAAACTATACAGATGAGTCCCTCTTACCAGTAGAGTTTGGAAATTCTTCGACAATTAGAGTAGGAGAGCGAGTGATAGCTATTGGAAATCCCTATGGACTTTCAAATACATTGACCGGTGGTTTTATTAGTCAGACAGGTAGGCTGATATTGGAATCTGCGAGTCAAGTTCCTTATCCCCATCCCAATATGATTCAAACTGACGCGTTGATAAATCCGGGTAACTCAGGTGGTCCCCTTTTCAACTTAAAGGGACAAGTAATTGGAATGAATACGGCCACTATCAATTCTGAACAAGGAGGAGCATTGGGTCTTTCGTTTTCCATTCCGTCAAAAACGTTACTCGAGGAAATTCCAGTGTTAATACAGAATGGGACATATCACCATCCCTGGCTAGGAATTTCAGCAATCTCTTTGAATGAAGATTTAAATCGAGAAATGGGATTAAAATCTAATTTCAGAGGCGTTCTAGTACATTCCCTGGTTGAGGATGGTCCTGCAGATAAAGTTGGAGTCCAAGGAAGAAATGGATCTCTCCATGGTGACATCATCACTGCTCTTGATGGATTCCCGACAAGCAATACTGAAGAACTCCTATCATATATTGAGAATAACAAATCTCCTGGAGAAAAAATTACTATCTCAGCATATAGGAACAACCAGGCTAACAATCTTATTGCAACATTGGGGGAAAGGCCAATTTCGGTATATACCTCGCCATATATCACATCACAAACACCCCTATACTAGTTATTCATTTGCAATTCAGCAACCCCGTATGAAGTACCATCGATTTCATTATTGCCATATTAGATATCGTTATGTCTGGGCGTGGGGATTAAGCTGCCTGTAGTAGGAGGGTCCTATTGCATCGATAAATTTATTTTTAATTCATCTAAAAGATAGTTCAAGGCTTTGCCTCAAACACCAGGTTAAAAGGCGTTTGTATAGCTCGCCTTAATTTTGAAAACCCGCCAGATTTTATAATTTCTGCTATTCTCTGTTCACCTAATTGTATGCCTACAGCTGGTCCATTTTCACTTAAGGATGCAGGAACGCATACAATTGATGATACTGAATAGTATATCCTTCCAAGGGGATTTAGATTATCCTCTAGTTTATCATTTGCAAAAGGTTCTACTAGCATTCAGATACCATCCTTTTTTCCTTAACGTTTGAAGAACATGGCTAGCTGCTGCTCCATTTGGATCACCCATGTCATGAAAGCAATCAAAGAAGGCAACTAGTGTATAATCGTTACCATGTAATCAGTGGAATTTGCCACATCAAATGTTATAAAATACTTATATACATCTTTGTTATATATTAATATGTGTTATACCAATCATTGTCATTAATTGGCATTATCGTGCTATTAATAACAACTGCTGTTGTAATAACAATTGTAGTTCCATCAAACAATATAGCATCTGCAAATGGAATCTCTCAACCTTATCTTAGCGTTGTATCGTATGATTGCTCTATAGGATCAGATGGGTGTGAGGACAATGTATACTGTGATATAAATGACGAAGGATCGTGTTATGATAGGTATGAGGGAAATGATGACGGCAGTAGTACCAATCCTCAGTCAACATCATACCGAGGTAACATTGTTCCCCAGGATCCATTATTTAGCTAAGTAATAGCTAGGGACAGAGGAATAAAATTAAGGTTTATTGCAGAAATCAACAAGGACAACATCCATTATTGCAAGGAACTTTGAAAATCTGTGAGCTACGGCATTTAGATGAAATAAAAGGAAATGTTGGTTTGGGAGATGTGGGTATATTATCGAGCAAGTGTTAAAACTATTGAATCTGATCGGAGAACGATAATAAACTACAACAACATTCAAAAAGAAATACAAGTCTTGACTCACTTGTAAAAGAGCTTGACAGTATTTTCTTCCAACCAGGTTCTATATCTTCTTTTGAATAATCATAATTTTCTTACCTTTTTACCTTCTATTATACAAAGAGAGGCATCTCAATTAAGATTTTAACCGTAAACTTAGATGAATATTTGATAAAACAAGTTGCTTCGATAAATGAATCATTACCATTAATTAAACCAATTCAAATAGGATTTTGCAAATGAGATGGGGGATCTAAATGAAATGAATATGATATTTGATGACAAGCATTATTTCGTCTTAACTACAACCAGGATAATTTACTTGTCGCAACCTTTTCAAAGGAAGATCATACAGTCCTGGTTCAACAATTAATGTTTTAGAAATATTGGAATGAAGTAATGAGTTTAAAGATTGCCCACAGGAATTAGATTTAAACATTAAGAAATGTATAGAATCACGATATTAATTGACTTTAACTTAAACCTTTTATTAAACCCGATTATTTGATATCATCAGTATTTTCGTTGGTATCTAGATTTGCCATTTCGGATGATGGTTAAATAATTTGATATCAATGTATGCCATGAATAATCTAATCGAAGGACAAAACAGAGAACAAATTCCAACCGAACACGGTCCTGAAGGACAAACAGGTAAAGTCATAAGCGAACAAAATGCAATTGAAGGACAAAGAAAAGAAGTTAATGTAGAAAGTTATTCTGATGTTGCAGAGATTGGTCAAATTTTAAAAGATTTACAGTTTCCAGCAGGAAAGGACAAAATTTTAGATTTCATACGTGACAAAATAACACCTATCAATAAAGAAAGAATATATTCAGCACTTTCAAAGATTGAGGATAGAGAGTATAAAAATGTGTCAGACGTTACTATTGCTTCTGGATTAGTATATTAAATACTGTAATATTCCAACAGTTTTAGAATTAGATTATTGTCCCCGTAACTAATCTCTCAACAAATCAATCTTCGCTATAGATATATACTCATTAAGATATTATAGACCATTGCTGATCAGAACTCCTTACTTAGGATCGGTGTTGCTAATTCTAATCATTTCATCCAGTTTTTATCCAACTTCTTTTTTTCCCAAAGATAACTCGTTTGGAGTTTTAGCTCAAACTCTCTCTCAACCCATCTCATCTGTTTCTGAAAAACCATTGTTACCTTCTACTACGTTATTAAAACAAGTTGAGGAGTATATGCCTAAAATATCAATGGTAATTGGTATTATTGGTCCAAATGGAACACAAGTGTATAGTTATGGAAATGTTTCTAAAGAGAACAGTACAAATGTAAATGGAGATTCAATTTTTTATATCGGATCAATTACAAAAACCTTTACAACATCCCTACTAGTCGATATGGTAAAACATGGCTTGATTAATCTCGATGATCCAATTGAGAAATATCTTCCTGATAATGTGAAGGTACCTTCATACAATGGACATAAGATTACAATTGAAGATTTAGCCACACATACTTCAGGCTTGCCTGATTTTCCTACTAACTGGAACAGAAACCAGAGTTACACCAATGAACAAGTATATAGTTTCCTTTCAAATATCACTCTTCAAAGTGAACCTGGTGGGTTCGCCAATTATTCTGATTTTGGAATGGGTCTCTTGGGTCATATCCTATCAATAAAGGCAGGTAGTTCATACGAAGAACTAGTTAAACACAAGATTCTAAATGTACTAGGAATGGATAGTACAGGAATTGCAATGAATAGTTCTTCTGTGATTTATCCTGACATAATTAAATCCAGATTAGCTATTGGACATAGCGGTGGGCAGGAGATTGGACTTGAATTTATTCCAGAAGCTCTACAACCAGCAGGAGCATTGTATTCGACTGTCAACGACCTGATGAAATATTTATCTGCAAATATGGGTTTAATAAAAACCAAAATAAATGATATATTACAAGAAACCCATTTAATCAGGTCTGAATATCAGCAACCACCAGCAACCAGGGCAACCGCTGAGTTATTCTCCTCGAACAAGACTTTAAGTGCAAGTTATGTTGGACTAGGCTGGTTTATAGATACTAATCTTGGTGAAGAAATTATACAACACAGCGGTTCAATTGACGGTTATAGTAGTTTTATAGGATTTAATACCGAAAAGCAAGTAGGATTAATAGAATTATGTAGTTGCGAAGGAGCTGATATACCAATGAAAGTGAGAGAATCTTTGGCGGCCCTCATAATTACTACGTTGACTTGAAGTTTTCAAATCAATTTGATTCATTTTTATTATGATCTTTACCATTTTCGGTATCTA
>DATEOO010000265.1:0-2162 GCA_035274085.1 Candidatus Nitrosocosmicus sp. | reverse complement strand
GTCCTTGATCATATCCAACTATATAAATACTAAAAATTGCTACGAAGGCCAGGATACCAATTGCTAATTTTGGTATATTATTACCATCTATAACTTTGAGCTCAGGGTACAAACTCATAATTTTACCATTTGTCCTAATTATATAACGATCGTGTATTTTGAACATATCAAGTTAACGGTTTCATAACTTAGAAATTATTGTCTATTCGATTATTTAATCAAGCTAATTAAGAGATCAAAAGAATTTAATATCACAGATTTGCCACACTTGTTTATGACTATGTCTTGTTTGAGATGTGGAAATATGATGATATGGCTGAATGGATCTATTAGTCATAGGCATGACATTCAATACTATGAGTGCAAGCATTGTAATATAAAGGTGGTCAAATATCCTGACGACCAAATTATTGAAGTAGAAGACGAAAGTAAAGCAATATAGTCATAATTCTTGATGATCTATTCCGCTTTACGCTATTTTCAAAAAATATAAAAAATCCAATTCGAGGATTTTCTTACCAAATCAAGACATGGACTTAGGGATTTTGCCAATTTTTTTACAATCTTATCATGCTGTTACTGCGTATTTAACCTAATCTTAAATTCAAATTCTACAACACTAAAATTTTGTCAGGTTAATATTACTTTACCTTCAGAAGAACAATTCATATCTAGGTTACGATATGAAATAGTAAACAGGGAGAGCAAAGAGAGTGAATAATATAAGAAATTCCTTCATTTTAATACCAGGTATTCTATTAGTCACTATATTTCTAGTAAATTTAATAGTAAATCAAGTAAACTCCCAAGAACAAGGAATGATAAATTCACTATCTAGCACCATTATTAATCTTGAGCTGCGAGAAATTGAAGTGGGAGAGAGTCCAACAGGATTAATATCTGTAAAAGGCACAGTTATAAATAATTCGACTTTCGATGTTAGGGATGTAAAGGTTCTGGTTGAATTATTTGATCCTAAAAATACTACCGTTTCAGAAGCCAGTAGATTCGTTACCCCTCCTTCATCAACTTTTAAACCAGGATATGAAAGAGATTTCTATTTTTTTGTTAGCGCAAACAATGTCGACCATTATAAAATAACTGCAGAAGGTGAAAAGATCCCTTAATAGGAGTAAAATGGCTTATAAATTGGCTGTACTAGCCTTCTGGAGATAATTTGTTGAGGTATTTCTAAAATAATTTTTATTTAGAAAAAATACTGAATCATTCTCAGGATCTAGTTGTACATTTATGTCCGCAAAGCTCATTCGAATAAAATCAAATAAACAATTACAATTATTTATATAATATATATATTAATTTTTAATGTGGCTATAGAAATAACTCAAATTTTACAAGATTTTGCAACAATAATGATAATCGCAGCAATAATGACGATTATTTCATATAAATTGAAACAGCCACTAATTTTAGGATATATAGGAGCAGGCATAATAATAGGGCCACATACTCCTCCTTTCAGCTTCATTAGTAATGTAGAAGTTTTAAATTTATTTGCAGAAATTGGAATAATTTTGCTACTATTCACAGTAGGAATGGAATTTCCCATTCGAAATCTTAGAAAGATCGGTAAAAAGGCTACAATCATCACTTTAGCAGAACAAACAGGAACAATGGTTGCAGGGTTTTTTGTTGGTCAAGCACTGAACATGTCGTTCTATGATAGCCTGTTTATGGCAGTTGCGTTATCGGTTTCTAGCACTGTGGTGATAATGAAGGTTTTAGAAGAATTAAAAATCTTAAGAGAAGAGGCATCATATCTTACTCTAGGAATTCTGATAATTGAAGACATAACAATACTCTCTATATTTGCCTTATTGCATTCTACCACAGTTACAGGAAATATATCGATTGTAGAAATCTTAATTCCCATAGGTGTAACAATAGCATTTATCGCTGGAGTTTTGATAATAGGTTCGAGAACTATTCCACGCTTAGTCGATTTTGTTGCCAGGACAAATCAGAGTGACGTTTTGGTGGTAGCTGTACTTGGACTCGCCTTTGGCTTTGCATATGTTTCAAACTTGCTTGGGATTTCAGTAGCAGTTGGGGCTTTTTTTGCAGGCGTGTTGATAGCTGAATCAAAATCACACGCTGTTACAAGTATTTTAACGACTCCCATAAGAGACATGTTTGTAGCC
>DATEOO010000264.1:0-2679 GCA_035274085.1 Candidatus Nitrosocosmicus sp. | reverse complement strand
GAGAGGTATTCAAAGTACATAGTTGTCAAATATTTGTATAATAGATATTGCTAGTTGTGAGTACATTAACCCTCTTTCGTTGCCTAGGATAAAAGGAAGTTTATTTTGATATTGGCAGTGTAAATTCAAATGTAGACCCCTTGCCATTATCATTATTATAGCCCCAAATACTACCACCATGTGCTTCAACCAATTTTTTTGTAATATATAAACCTAGACCTGTACCTGATTCAGAATCAGTAGCAAACCTCTCAAATAGGTGTGGAAGCATAGCTCGAGAAATGCCTTTACCTTCATCTGAAATACTAATAACTATTTTGTCATTGTTCTTAGAGTAGTTACCGTTCTTACTGTTGACAGATTTATTGTCGATATCTTTTTTTATAGAAATGGTTACATTATTGCTTTCATTAGAAAATTTAAAAGCATTACCTACTATATTATTTAGAATTTGACAAAATCTGGCACCATCTACATCTACCATCAGTTTATTACTAGACAATATTTTATCATCGTATTTTATTATTATATCATTATTTTTGTCACCTTTTTTCCTAGGTATTTGATAATTAATTTTAAAATCATTAATTTCTTTGATCAAGTCCCTGTTCTCCTTATTTAATTGAATATTGTTATTGTCTAAAAGGTCAAGTTTTGCAATGTCAAGCAGATCGTTTATTAGATCACTAAGTCTAGTAGCATTATTTAAGACAAGTTGTTGATAGTTTGTTAGTCGTAATAATGTTTCTTCCTTTCCTTGATCCCCTAATGCAGTTTCTATTTTTTTATTCAAAAGATCTTTAAACAGCTCATCAATTAATTCTATATAACCTGTTATTGCCTGAGTGGGAGTTCGAAGTTCATGTGCCGCGATGTTAATAAATTCTTTTTGTTGTATATTTTTTTGAATAAGATCTCTATTTGCGTTATGTAATTTCTTGTTATTTTTACTCAAGATTTCGAAGGCTTCACGCAGATCTCTAGACTTTTCATCTAAATCTTCTCTGAGTCTTTTGTTTTTTAGAAATACAAGATAAATACAAACAGCCACAATTACCAACATTAAAGTAAAAAAAATAAGTATAAGGAGAATTTGATCAGGTATTACGCTGATGGTAAAAATTTGAAGAGCATTATCATTGGTATTTATATAATTTAAAGACATTCCACTAGGAGGCGGCAATGTTTCAAAGATCATAACTGTTTTGTCCTCTCATTCCAAATTTTGATCTTGACAAATGAATATTTGAATATATTACCATTTTTTATTCCCTCAGCCTAGTTATATGTTGTAAACTATTAGACATCGTATTTAATGTCGATATTCAAATCTTTCTATTTTACTCGTTGTATCTTAGACCTATCAATTATTTACATTTATTTAAAAGGGGTGAACTGACCATTTGAAAGAATATACGAACGCCTCTCATAATGGACCGCAGCAGCTTCCTGAAAATAACATATGGTCGCTGTCCAGTTATCCCTTGTTTCTTTCAAGGTATCAATTGTCAAGGTGGCAAAACCTCGCTTCTCTTTTGAAGAGAAACTAGCTACACGCTCAAGCTGTATGTTACGAGGTCCTCTCAGACCAGTGTTCCGTGTAAGTGGTGATGAAACAAATTCTGGCGCCATGCGACCTCCCCCTAGATCAACATGATAGATTTCATTAATGTGAGTATCACCTGAGATAAATAAGAGACCATTGATAGTCTCACCCATTCGTTTTGCCAATTCTCTATAAAACCTTTCTCGCTCATCATCGTATACACTTTGACCATAACCCTCTCCACCCTCTGCATGATGATTCCAGCTGATACCAGTACCCAGTATTACAACCCTCGGAGATTCAGTACCTCGCAAATCGATTGTATTAAGGACTTTCTCAATTATGTCATTACCAAAGTATATGCCTTTGTCCTTATCACGCCTAAATCGACCATCCAGTAAATAAATATCAACTAGACCATAAGAGATCCTAGTTGTTAGTCCTGTTTTTCCAGTTTCTGATGAAATAGGTTGATTTCCCCAATACTGTAACCATGTTCTTACCGCTTGCATCCGTAACTCGCTGCTAATAGCTTTACTGTCCTTGTCGTTTCCAGCAAAGTCATGGTCGTCCCAGATACCGCATGAGGGTATCACTTTAGCCATATCTAGGAATTCTAAATGGCGGCGCATTGACACATGAGCAGCATGCATCGATTCCACATTACGTGGCACCTCTTTGGTTACATGATCATAAAAATAGAAGGTATCACCAAGATGAACGAACAGGCGCACAGCGCCGACACCACCACTTGACGGTGATTCCGCTAAGGCCTTTAAGGCTGCCCAGGACCCTTGTGCTATCTGTTTTTTAGATTTGACACAAGAACCAAATGCAAACGTAAATTGACCATTAGACCCGTCAGCAGGATATGTAAGAAGCGATCCTGAACCACCTGGCACTGGAGTTTCATAACCACAACGCAAAAAACTAAGGTTAAATTCATAGCGTCGATTCGGCATGAGACGGGTTAAATGAAATCGATAAGTAGGTTCTATCTTGTGAGTTTCATCATGCACCTTGACATTGGTGATAGTATCAAATGCTTGAAATCGGTAGGAGCCTTCTCGATCTACTCGATAAAGTACAAGTGCAGAAGTGTCTGAGACTTGGCCTATCACAGGACCCAAAAG
>DATEOO010000263.1:0-5517 GCA_035274085.1 Candidatus Nitrosocosmicus sp. | reverse complement strand
TAATTGTAATGATTATCAAACCTACTAGTGCCAGGAGAGGTTTTGTTATAATCAATCTATATTTTGTTATTTTGAACCATTTTTAAACTTTGGTTCTTTACATTTATTTAGGGGAGGAGTCCCAACTTTGAGCCATAACTAAATTGGCTCCACATTTTTCAATATTTCTACATTAAGAAAAGACATTTGAGTATAGTTAGTTTAATTCTAGTTGACAAATCAATTATTAAAAATATCTTCTATTAATTAATAAACCAAATTGTATATTAATTAGATGTGTTCTATTTAAGTACCTGAAATGAATTCTTATGGGAAAGTATAACAACTTAAAATCTGAAACCTTCTCACAATCTGATCCAAAACGAAAAATATTGTATTATCTTAAAGTCATGAATCGCGCAGGATTAAATGACTTGTCAAAAGCTATGAAGATTTCTAGGATGGCTGTACACAAGCATTTGAGTGATTTACAAGATAGAGGGTTGGTTGAAAGTATAGAGATTCGCAAAGGTGTGGGCAGGCCCACAATGCAATATTCATTATCAAGTACTGGCAAAACTGCCTTTCCAAAATCCTATGGCGAGATAGCAATCCATGCTTTAGACTACCTTGAAAAAAAAATGGGTAAGGATGCAGTAGAGTCAGTATTGCGGGAACGTCAAAAGGAATTAGTAGAAAAATATAGCATCCGTATGAAGGATATGGAATTTGATGATAAAGTAAAAGAGTTAGCAAGAATTAGGGATGAAGAGGGGTATATTGCCGAATCCAAAAAGGACAGAAAACGCAATTTTCATACTCTACTGGAGTATAACTGTCCAATAATAATGATTGCAGAAAAACATTGGGAAGCTTGCTCTATCGAAACAGAATTATTTGAAAATATTTTGGATGCTAAAGTAGAAGTCACTCATAGAGCAGCCAAAGGAGATTCAATCTGCAAGTTCTTGATTAAAGAAACAAATAATTTCCATTAGTATTTTGTTTTAGTTTCCTATCCAGAGTCGGCATATTCTAATCTATATAATTTATAAACTGTTATGTTTATAAATTACTATTACGTCTATTATACGTGAATAAAATAAATTACACTTATCAAATCATCACAGGCGGTAGATATTACAGATGACCTTAAAAGTTCTCGGTGTCGGATCTAGCATGAGGCGAGATTCTTTCAGTACAGAAACTTTAAAGACAATATTAAAAAAAGTTATCAATAACGGTGGTGATGCTAGATTATTAGATCTTTATTCAAATCCTTTACCAATGTATACCTCAGAATATAGTGAAAATTCAGGCGGCATCCAACATGCGGTGGAATTGGTCAATTGGGCTGATGCTATTGTACTTGCAACACCAGATTACCATGGTTCGATGGCAGGATCACTAAAAAACTTTTTAGATTACTTTTGGGAAGAATTTGCCGGAAAGACTTTTGGATATGTTTGTTCTTCGCATGAAAAGGGCTTGACTGTAATGGATCAGATGAGGACTGCTATTAGACAGTGTTATGGCTGGAGTTTACCATATGGAATATCCATAAACTCGAATCAAGATTTTAATGCAGACCGCAAAATCGTAAATAAACAGTTGCTTAGTAGACTTGAAAGTTTTGCAAGAGACTTGGTAGTATACGGAGACCTGATCAGCACTCAGTTTAAAAAGGATTTGAATTCAACGGTACAAAATTCATATGCAGTACATTACAGAAAATGATTGTGGATTAGTAGCCACTACCACTCAAAAATTATGGTCAATAGTGTGACTTCTTTATATAGTAACATTCAAAGTTGATCAATCAGTAATAATTCTTAAAATATATTTACTAAAAAAGTGACTCTATAAATGCAGTTTTGGCCTATAGGTTCAACTGCACTTTACAGCATCAATGATATTGAAATCTTAGTATTAAGAAACCCTATAGAAAAAGGTAATAACTACTATTTATTTTGCCTTTAAAGTTTTTTTCAGTAATATAATTCCCAGGTAATAAGGAATATTAAAAAATGCTGCTAAAGCAGCGATCTCAGTTCCAAAGAATTGCTGAGCAAAAACCACTATCAAAATATTGTTAACATATATCATTGAAATCATAGTTGATATTCTATCGGTTTTTGAGAGAGTTATAAGCCTGGAGATGCCATATCCTGTTAGCCCGTAATATCCAAACAATATAAATACTAAAATGATATTTTCTATAGTCGCGAGCGGATTGTAAAAAAAGAAATAAGAATATTTGGCAAAAACTCCTAGGTTGATAAGGAAAATCAAAACAAGCGAAAGGTTTAGTGATTGTTTATTGATCTGATCCATAAGTTTAGGAATAATCTTCTTTAAAAGCTGACCAGTTATCAAAGGTAGCATTAAAGCTACTAATAAAAGTCCTATCATATCAAAAATAGGTATTGCAAAGTTGCTACTAAAAAAAAGAAATATCAAGATGGGTAAAATAAATGGAACAGATATTGAAGTTGTTATTATTAATCCTACTACAATTGGTAATCTGCCCCCAACAAAATTTACTACAAAAGGTGATCCAAGCCCCGTAGATATGCCAGACAATAAAAACACTGACAACATTAGATTTGTATTTATAGGAAATATGGTAAGCGACAACAGATTCATTATTGCAAATAATCCGACTGGAATTAATACCAGTTTCACTATTGTAAGTATTATCAATTTCTTCGGATGGTAAAACTCAGTATAAAGTTCTGAGAGATTCATGTTGAGTAGATTGAACAACAAGAGGAGCCCAAGCCACAACAACAAATAAGGCTCCACTAGCATTCCTATATCTGGAAATATTATTCCTAAGGCTGTAGAAAATAGAACTGTTAGTCCTAAATAATAAAAACTATGATTAGAATTCATGAAGTGTATTTTTAATATACAATTTAATCATCGAATAATTTGCTATTATATAAAAAATTAGATGTTCCAACATATAGAGTAACTCTGTACCCCGAGGTTTTTGTTATGTTCGTATTTACTCTTAAAACTTTCAATTTTTAAAATAAAAACTATAAATTGTACATAACGATAAAAGATTTTCGTTGGTTCCCTGAATTTGTATCAAAACTGTTTGCATTAGCCATCAAGTTCATTTAACAATTATCATCTATATTACCACTATAGCAACTTTAAATGCCCAGTCAACTTATCCAATTTTGTTGAATAATCTGGACCAAACCCGCAACATGTCATGGTATTAGGTTCTATCTGAGTTTTTCCAGCATCTCTGATAACTGTAGTAATGATACCATATGCTTGAGCCTTTTTTATTATATCTATTAGTTCTTTTTCTGATTGGATCTTTAATACTGCCTTTTTTTGGCCTCCATAATTAAACCACTTAGCAACATGGTCGGGGTTTTGCCATACAACAGAACTGCACGCATGTCCTACTTGGCCAGCAATTTTTCCGACACCCATTCCAAGATCTTTTCTTACGACTATAACGTATTTTATGTCGTCACTGCTGTTCAATAATCTAAAAAAATGAGAATGAATCATATAAATTAAGCAAGTCCATAAATGAGAATAATCTGGAAATTTAGTCAACCCTATCAACGTAAATTCGTAAATACATTGCAAGGTTGCTATCATCATATATACGCTATTTATAAAAAGAGGATCATTAGATAGATTTTATGTAAAGATAAATAATATGTCTGGTATCCAAATTAATGATTGGTCTCTTATAACCTTTGTAGACTAAAGTTTTACAAATGGAAGTTAACAAGTCCATCGGAATTACATTTGTATCCGAAAATTATTCAAATTCTATAGATTCATTTTGGATCATAATTAAACCCGAAATCCTGATAAATCCATTTGACTTTATTAGTGTAGAAAATATTCAAAATACCAAAACGATTGGAATGGTTAAAGAATTAAAGAGGATATTCATAGACAGGGAAACTTTTACTAAAAATCCATATTTCTCTCAGGGGGATATACTTTTGGATACCAAAGAAAAGTTGAGCGATGGCATAACAGTGGCAAAGATTGATGTAATTGCTAACATTCAATTTCAAAGAGTTAAGGAGGAAATTTCTTCAACTGCTTCACCCCCAAACCAAATACCGCTAAAGTCTAAAAATTGGAGCATTAATATGCCAGTTCAAGAGGGTAAATTAGTAACTTTTGCTACTGCGCAGGAAGTCATTTCATCTCTTGGAATTCCAGAAATGGAACATCCTATTCCTGCAGGTGTAATTTCTATGAGTAACGGTACTGACATTCCAATAGATCTAGATGTAACATATATTTTCGGACCTGATACCACCCACGTAAACGCTACGGGCATTTCAGGAAACATGAAAACTAGCTATCTATTATTTCTACTTCAGGTCCTTCATCAAAAACTATTGGAAGATGGTATTTCTATAATTTTAATTAATACCAAAGAAAGAGATCTTCTTCAAATAAGTGAAGAAAGTGATAAAACCTATTCCAGAGAAGACAAACATAAACTAGACCTACTTGGCTTGAATTTAACTCCATTTAATAATGTAAAATATTTTCTCCCAAGGGGAAAGGATGGTAAACCAAATTCTGCACATATTCCAGAGAATAACTATTTCACATATTCTTTTGAATTATCTGATGTTTATGATAGGCTGGAATTGTTATTTTCTTCTGAAACAACATTAAATCCCCAGCATAATATATCATCAATTCTAAATTACATTTATGAATTATGGCCCAACTTTAACCAAAGATATTCTGACAATGAAAGCCCTCACAAAATTGCAACTTGGACGGACTTGATTAGTTTTAGTGATTTTCCAGAAGAGATCGTTAGCCACAAGACTACCTTGTTAAAGTTCCAGGGGATGATCCAAAAATTCAGAAAACCATCTACATTGTTTGTAGACAAAAAGGTAACAAGCAGATATCTTGGTAAGGAAATTAAAAAAATGAAGAAAAATGAAGTGTTTGTGATAGATATAGCTAGGTTGCCTACATTAGACGAACAAGCATTTGTTGTTGGAGATGTAATGAAAACAATAAACGAGATGTATTCCCTTGGTCATGCAAATAATCTTGAAGGCGGATATGGTAATAATGATGGTGACGGTGATGGTGGAATCGGACACAAAACAGGTAGAACAAGAACAGAATTGACAAAAAAACCAAAATATACTGTAGTGTTTATCGATGAAATTAACAGATTTTTGCCAAGGGGAGAATCAGGTAATAGTGGTCTCCGGCTATCAATGTCTAATCGTTCTGCTGTTGCCGAAGAATTATTGAAAACCTTAATCACAGGCCATTCCAGGCATTGCATACTTTTTTCTGCACAACAATTCAAAAGTCAAATTGATCAGAGTATCAATGAAAATACTGGTTTACATATTATGACCAAGTTGGGTTTATCCGAACTTTCTTCAAATTCTTATTCAATGGTAGACGACGCTACCAAATCAGTAATCAGCAAATTACACAAGGGCGAGTTCATTTTGGTGCATCCAGCCTTTAGACATCCTATCAAAATTGCTATACCAAAAC
>DATEOO010000262.1:0-2267 GCA_035274085.1 Candidatus Nitrosocosmicus sp. | reverse complement strand
TATTTCCAAATAGTTTTTTATCAAATATTTTACATTAAACAGATCACATAAAGTCTAGCCATTTTATATAATTCTTTTACCCTGACTATGATACGCACCTCAATAACATACAATAAACTCATACAGATTTGGTATGGTGTTCTATAAACTCAAATATGATTAGTAGTCTACAGATCAAAATTTTTATACGCCATTATAAAAGTAAGACTATGGCCACAATTTTAGAAACCTAAAATGAAAATATGTATCTACTAGATAGAATCAACTTAATAGTAATTGAATGTAGACATGCGAAAAAATATGATATAGCATGATAAATAATGAAGGAAATCATATCAATAAGCTATTATGATATATGCTGACAATAATATTCGAAGGCGTTTGTTATGATTTAATTTGTCTCGAATGAATGCAAGATGTAGCCTGTCTATCATCATCGCGCTAGACACTGTCTAATGTATCATCATGTATTAAACCTAATTAAAAACCATCATTTCAACAAAGATGAGATAATTTATCTAGTACCAATATACTTTGGGTGCCTTAATTATTTTTATATAATAATACTTTACCGATATTATGAGTAATTTGGATAGTTCTGCAAACCAAAAAGATTCACAGGGCCAAGTGGCCATTTTCCTATACCGAGCCCCAAAGAAAAACCATGATGCTTTAGTAAAGATTAACAAGCATTCCCATGATTTTTTCATGAAGCATGGAGTATCAAAATTTGAAGTTTATAATCTCAATTCAAGAGAGAACATGATGGATTTTGTAAATTTGTCAAAGACAATATCTGCAAGTGATGATGAGGATATATGGCTAGAAACCCAGTCCTATAGAGATGCCAAGCATGCGCAGGAATTTATGAAGGCAATGGAAGGTGATAAAAGTGGCGATGAAATGTATAAGGAATTTATGGAACTTATTAGCCCCGGTTCAATAGTTACCTTTGAGGATTTTAGCAAGTTAGAACAAATATCTTAGATATTTACCCTTCAGGATTTTAACTTTTAAAACTTTTACCTTAGTATGCGAGAACACTTCACAATAGGTACTAAAAAATCGATGTCTTGGATATAGCAATTTGCAGCAGATCGCAAAAAATTTTGGGTTTATTATTCTATATTTATCTCTACCATTTGACGTTACTAGAATCTATCTGCCTGTATTATATTTCCCTACTTAAATTCAACAGATTCAATCCAGTTAGGCTCCTTGCCTGTCTCATATCTATTCAAAAGTTTTAGTTCACCAGTTTCTTGATTAATTGAATGTACTGATACATAACCTGATTCCTCTCCTGCTGCAATCACAAAACTACCTCTAGGATCAATGTTAATACCACGTGGTGTATTTTCTGTATCATAACTTCCAATGTATGTCAAATTCCCTGAGTGAGGATCAACACCAAATGCACTAATTGTATTAGTAGCTCTAATACTTACATATAGCCATTTACCATTAGGTGTAACGTGAATGTCTGCAACTCCAAAAGTCGTAACCTCGTCATCTTCCATTCCTGGTGTTCCATCCCCCTCTCTATCCTCATCTCTATCCTCATCCTCATCTCTACCTACAGGAGTTGATAGTTCAAGGCTTTGGTTGGGTGGTATTGCTGAAATTCTCTGTATTTCATTTAAAATCCCTGTTTCATTGTCTATATTATATGAATAAACCATGCCATCCCTTTCATTAGCTACATATACAAATCTGTTATCTGGTGAGAAATCAAAATGCCTTGGTCCGGAACCCTCTTTTGTGTATACCACCTCCGGATCATTTGGTGTAAGAACTCCTGAGGATTGATCAAACGAAAATTGCTTTATCTGGTCATTTCCCAACTGAGGTACATAAACAAATTGATTTGAGCGATCAACTAGAATTGAATGCGGGTTAGGACCTGTAGAAATTACCTGAACGGGTTCTGATTTAACAACCCCATCTAGTTCTATTGGATTTACCGCGATTTTGGAATCAGTATAAGAAACTGAAAATAAATAATGGCCAGTTTGATCTACTGAGATGTAAGCCATGTTATATGGTAATAAATCTTTAGATATCTGATACAATTTACCAGTGTCCGGACTGATCGAATAAGCAACCACTGAAAAAGGTTCTGAACGAATGGAAGCATAAAGGAATCGATGATCTGGACTCAATGTCATGTGCTTTACATTTGGTCCAGCTGGCACCTTTTCGATTATTTTCATGCCACCTGTTTCGGGATTTAGCTTCATAACTGAAATATCTCCATCTTCGCCATT